>NZ_QKRU01000012.1:0-123795 GCF_003234055.1 Pseudomonas sp. 57B-090624 | reverse complement strand
CCTTCCGCCCGCTTCACCTCGCGCAACCGCCCGGCGGCGGCGCCTCCCGCTCCTGCCCGCAGTATTAGACTGACTATCAGCACCACAGGGACCGTCAGCCAACCAGGGGGCCGATCCACCGCGAAACCGGAGGTTTGCCATGAACCGCCACTACTACATCAGCGACAACCTCAACGACCTGGAAAAGGTCGAGACCGAACTCGAGGCCAACGGCATCGACACCGAGCAGATCCACGTGCTCAGCGAACGCGATGCCGACGTCGAGCGCCACCACCTCCACGATGTCTCCTCCCTGATGAAGAAGGACGTGGTCCATTCCGGGCTGGTCGGCAGCCTGATCGGCCTGGCCCTCGCGGCGCTGGTGGTCTGCGTCGCCTGGGCCAGCGGCTGGACCGAGACCCGCGCCGGCTGGATCCCCTTCCTGTTCCTCGCCGCCGCCCTGCTGGGTTTCAGCATCTGGGAAGGCAGCCTGTTCGGCATGCAGACCCCCAGCGCCGTGTTCAAGCGCTTCGAGCAGCGCCTGCACGAGGGCAAGCACGTGTTCTTCGTCGATGTGAAACCCACCCAGGAAGCCGTGCTGCAACAGGTGGTCAGCCATCACCCGATGCTGCGGATGGCGGGAACCGGCAGCGCCCCGCCGGATTGGGCGATTGCCGTCCAGCACCGGCTGCACCGCCTGCGCAAGATGATCTGAAGACGCCGCGCTCAGATGCCCGCCGCACTGCTCCGGGCTTCCGCCACCAGCCAGTCGATCAGGCGGCGCAGGCGCTCGCCGGGCGCGGCCTTGCGACTCCAGGCCAGGCGGTATTCCCAAGGGGTGGCGATGCGATGGTCAGGCCCGAAGGGCAGCACCAGCCGCCCCTGGGCGACGTCGTCGCCTGCCAGCGCGGTGGAGCCCAGGGCGAACCCCTGGCCGGCGACCGCACCCTGGATGGCATGGCCGATCAGCCCGAAGCGCATGCCCGCCGAGGCGTCCACGCCGGGGCCGACGTTGCTGTCGAACCAGTCGCCCCAGCTGGGAATGCTCAGGCGGGCGGCACTCTTCCAGGTGGCATGGATCAGCCGCGCCCCCACAAGATCCTCGGGTTGGCGCAGGGGATGCTGCTCCAGGTAGGCCGGGCTGCACACCGGGAAGAAGTCCTCGCGGAACAGCAACTCGCTGGAGGGCAGGCGGGTGCCGGCAGTAACGAAGCGGATCGCCAGGCTGGCCTCGCCGCGCTCCAGGTCCACCAGCTCCTCGGTGGCCTCCAGGCTCAGGGTGATGTCCGGGTTGGCGGCGGAGAACTGGTTGAGCCGCTTCATCAGCCAGTGGGAGGCGATGGAAGGCGCGCAGCTGATGTGCACCGGCCCCTCGCGTTCGCCGCGCAGCTCATCGGCCCCACGGACCAGCAGCTCGAAGGCCTGGGAGACGGTGGCGGCCAGGCGCCGGCCGTTGTCGTTGAGGGCCACGGTATTGCGCGTGCGGTCGAACAGGCTGACGCCCAGCTCCTCTTCGAGCAGGCGGATCTGCCGGCTGACCGCGCCGGGGGTGACCGAGAGCTCCTGGGCGGCCTCGGTGAAGTTGCGGCAGCGGGCCGCCACCTCGAAGGCGCGCAGGGCGATGAGCGAAGGCGTGCGCATGGGGTCTGCTTTGAGTTGAAGTCAAAGCATGATGACAAAACATCGTTTGAATGCAAGGTGGCGTGACGCGATCCTGCCCGCCTTGGCCGCGAGTCTGCGGCCCCTGCCCTGCGAGACCGATGATGAAAGCCCGCCGCCTGCCCCTGGATCTCTTCGCCTGCAGCCTGATGCTGGTGCTGTGCCTGATCTGGGGGTTCCAGCAGGTGTCGATCAAGCTGGTGGACGACGACGTCTCCGCGATCATGCAGCTGGCGATCCGCTCCGGTGTCGCAGCCCTGGTGCTGGGCATCATCACCCTGTGCCGCGAGGGCCGCGGTGCCTTCAGCGACGGCACGCTGCTGCCGGGCCTGGGCGTGGGACTGCTGTTCGCCCTGGAATTCCTCTTCATCTCCGAAGGCCTGGTGCGCAGCACCGCCTCCCACATCGGCGTATTCCTCTACACCGCCCCCATCTTCGCCGCCCTCGGCCTGCACCTGATCCTGCCGGAGGAGCGCCTGTCGTCCCTGCAATGGCTGGGCGTGCTGGTGGCCTTCGGTGGCATCGCCCTCGCCTTCCTCGGCAACCCGGGGAACGACGCCGGCGCCACGCTGCTGGGTGACGCCATGGGCGTGATCGCCGCCATCGCCTGGGGCGCCACCACCGTGCTGATCCGGGGCTCCTCGCTGTCCGAAGCGGCGCCGGTGAAGACCCTTTTCTACCAGCTCGCCGGGGCCGTGGTGTTGTTGCTCGCCGTGGCCTTCGCCACCGGCAAGACGCAGCTGCACCTGAGCGACCGGGCCCTGCTCAGCCTCGGTTTCCAGGTGGTGGTGGTGGCGCTGTTCAGCTACGTCGCCTGGTTCTGGCTGCTGCGCCGCTACCTCGCTTCGCGCCTGTCGATGCTGTCGTTCATGACGCCGCTGTTCGGCGTCGGCTTCGGCGTGCTGGTGCTGGGCGAGCCGCTGACCACCCCCTTCATGTTGGGCGCGCTGCTGGTGCTGGCCGGCCTGCTGCTGGTCAGCGGCGCCGAGCTGCTGCGTGATCGCCTGGCCCGGCGCAGGACGGCGGACGCCGGCACTTGAGCGACAGCGGCGCACTTTCGCGCGAACGGCCCGACTGCTAGCCTGTCGGCCGTTTTGAACGAAGTGAGGGAAGCACTTTGAGATCCGCCCTGCTCGGCCTCTGCCTGCTGCCGGTCCTGGCACAGGCCCAGGTCTTCAAATGCGTCGGCAACGACGGCACCACCAGCTACTCCGCCGTGCCCTGCCCGGCCAGCGAAGGCCAGTCCACGCGCATCATCGAACCCGCGCCGCCCTCCGGCGTGGCGCCGCCTCCGCTGTCCCTGCCCCGCATCGAGACGCAGGGCGCCGCCGAGCAGCCGCAGCGCCGCGATGAAGAACGCGCGGACGAACCACCGGCCCGAGGCTCGCGCGTCACCGTGATCCAGGACAGCGCCAGCCAGAGCCGCGACGCGCGGGTCAGCGAGATGCGCGAGAGGGCCGAGCGGGAAAAGCGCGAGAGCTATGACCGCGACTACGACCGCAAGCGCATGCAGCAGATGGAGCAGCAGATCCGCCAGCTGCAGGAGCAGAACAAGACCAACCCCCGCTGAAAGGTCGCCACAGGGCGGCTGATCGGCGGCACTCGGGAACCTTCCCCACCGCCCGCCAGTCAGTGAGTACGAGGCCGGCTGACCGACGGCCTCAAGCCTCGGGCCCAATACAGTCGCCGCTGGGGGCCCGAGGCTGTTCCCCTTCCCTGCGGCCTGTCATCTCCGCATACAGTTTCCCCGCGCCGGGGCGTTCCACCGCGCGCCGTCCTGTTCGATCATGCCGCACGTCCAGGGGCCACGCTCGACTGGCCCGGCCACCACGGAGTAGTACCCCGATGAAACCCGCCTCCCGCTTGATGTCCTTCGCCCTGGGCAGCGTCCTGATGCTTGCCCTGGGTGGCTGCGACCTCGCCGAAGAATCAGCCAACAAACTCGCCGACAAGGCCCAGCAAGCCGCCGAGAACGTCGCCCGCGAAGCCATCAGCGAAGCGGTGGAGCAGGTCAACAAGCAGGTGGACGATGCCCAGAAATCCGCCAAGGACTGGCTCGGCAAGCCGCAACCGGAGCAGGAGCAGGAGCAGCCGCCGCAGCAGGCCGACAAGCGCGAACCCGGAGAGGACGAGCAGATGATGCCGCCGGTCCAGGGCGTCGAGACCTGATGGAACGGGAAGGCCGTTAGCCAGTGAGCGCTTCCGTGCGATAGCGGCGCTGCGCGCCGTGGGCGACTGAAGTCGCCCCTGCATCCCGACGCCTCCATTCCCTCCTGGAGAAACCGCAGGCACAAAAAAACGGCCACCAACCAAAGCTGATGGCCGTTTTCGCGCGGCGGGAAATCAGGCGTTGAAGTAACGCGGCAGCGGCGTCTTGTGCAGGTTCTTCAGCGACTCCACCGGCGGCACTTCACCCAGCTCCAGCGCCATGTCGCGCTTGATGGTGCTGATGGTCCACTCCAGTTGCTCGGCGACCTTCAGCGCAGGGACCACCCGCTGGAAACGGATGCCGTCCTTCTCCAGCGCCACCACATAGCCGCCGTCGGGGCGCAGCTGGGCGCTGAACTCATAATCCGGAAAGGCCTTGGCCAACTTCTTGATGTCGAGACCCATATCGTTCACTCCCAATGAGCTTTTTTATCCTGAGGGGTTTCATTGCAGTCATCGTGCCAGCTCTTTGACAACGAAAACCCCAGATAAATCAATGGGTTGAAAATTCACCAGGCAAAGACACCCGTGCAAATCGCCCGATCGAACGGTTTTCGACCGGGCAAAATGCAATGCAACACCAGGGGAGCGGCTCAGCCGACCAGCTCGATCCGGTCGTCATGGATGCGGATCAGGCCCTGCTTGTAGAGGCCACCGATGGCCTTCTTGAAGTTGCCCTTGCTGACGCCGAACAGCCGCGAGATCACCTCCGGCGGACTCTTGTCGCTGACGTCCAGGGCACCGCCCGCCTCGCGGAGCTTCTCCAGGATCTGCTCGTTGAGGCCGCTGGCCAGCTTCTCGCCCACCGGTTGCAGGCTCAGGGCGATCTTGCCGTCTGCACGCACCTCGCGGATGAATCCCTTCTCGCGCATGCCGCTGCGCAGGAACTTGAAGATCTCGTTGCGGTGGATGAGGCCCCAGTGGCGGTCGTTGATGATGGCCTTGAAACCCATGTCGGTCTCGTCGGCCACCAGCAGCTCGACCTCCTGGCCGACGCTGTAGCGCGCCGGGGTGGTGTCGAGGTAGCGATCCAGGCGCGCGGTGGCGGTGATGCGGCGGGTGCGGCGATCCAGGTAGACGTGCACCACGCAATAGTCGCCGACCTGCAGCGGGCGCTTCTCTTCCGAATGCGGCAGCAACAGGTCCTTGGGCAGCCCCCAGTCGAGGAACAGGCCGATGCGGTTGATTTCCACCACCTTCAGGCTGGCGAATCCGCCGACCTGCACCTTGGGCTTCTGCGTGGTCGCGATCAGGCGGTCCTCGCTGTCCAGATAGACGAAGACGTTGAGCCAGTCGCCGATCTCGGTGCCCTGGTCCTTGGGGATGTAGCGCTTGGGCAGGAGGATCTCGCCATCCTGGTCGCCGTCCAGGTACAGGCCGAATTCGGTGTGCTTCACCACCGGCAGGGAGTTGAATCGCCCGATCAGAGCCATCTTGCTTACCTCAATGAACAAGGCCGGCATTCTACAGGCCGCCGCACCACCGGTGCCATGCACGCCGTCCGCACCCCCTTCGCCGCCTTCCGTCGCCTCGCTGCTGAAACACCCTGGCGCACAGAATTCGCCTCGCGACGGATTGTCTACTGGCCGTAAGCACAACGATGTTTCAGAATCATGTCCGCGATCGACCATCGCTCACTTTTCTGTCCATCACCCCCATGGATTCTCGCTGCCTGATCTCAGGAGTTCCTGTGCGCCCTTCCAGCCGCTGGCTGTCTTCGTCGCTTCACCTTTTGTCCCTTGGCATTCTGTTCCTGATCATCCCGCTCGCCGGCCGCTGCTGGCTGGGCTGGAGCGACGGCTTCGGCTACCTGTCGGACCTGGCCATCGGCTCGCTGCTGATCGCACTGCTGTACCGCCGCCCGCTGTGGCTGGCCTTGCCGGTGATGGTCGCCTCCAGCCTGATCACCCTCGGCACCGCCGAACTGGTCGGCGCCGTCGGTCGCATGCCCGAGCCCAGTGACCTCAAGTACCTGATGGACCCGCAATTCGTCGGCCACTCGACCCAGGGTGGCGGCCTCACCTACCCCGGGCTGGCGATCGCGCTCGCCATCGCGCTGGTGGCCTGTGCCCTGCTCTGGCGCCGCCCCACGCAGCGCCCGGCCCGCGCCTGGCTGGCAGCCCCCGTCGCGCTGCTGGCCGCCCACGCCGGCATCCAGTACCTGCATCCGAGCGAAGCCGAGCAATGGCAGCAATTCAACCTGCCGCACAAGCTACTGGCCGGTGCCCTGAACAGCGGCCAGCTGGCGGTGGAGGACTGGCTCGACGGCGATCAGCCGGAAACCCCGCCGGACATCGCAGGCCTCGCCCGCCTCGACCTCTCCGGCACCTCGCTGCTGGCCGAGCCAGGCCGCGCACGCAACGTGCTGGTGATCACCCTGGAAGGCATCCCCGGCGCCTACATCGCCGCCAACCGCGCGGCGATCAACAGCCGCTACCAGGAATCGCTGATGCCGCGCCTCAGCCAATGGGCCGAACGCGCGATGACCACCCCGGACTACGTGCTGCACAGCCACCAGACCATCCGCGGCCTCTATTCGATGCTCTGCGGCGACTACAGCAAACTCGATTCCGGCACGCCCAAGGGCCTGGAGTTGCTGAACAACCCCTCGCGGGCCAAGGACTGCCTGCCCGCCCAACTGCACCAGCACGGGTTCGCCACCCACTTCCTGCAGGGTGCCGGGCTGCGCTTCATGGCCAAGGACAAGGTCATGCCACAGATGGGCTTCGACAAGACCCTCGGCCGTGACTGGTTCCGCAACAAGGCCTACCTGGAATTCCCCTGGGGCATGGACGACAAGGCCTTCTTCGAGGGCGCGCTGGGCTACGTGAAGCAGATCCGCCAGCAGAAGAAACCCTGGATGCTCACCCTGCTCACCGTCGGCACCCACCAGCCCTACTCGGCGCCCGAGGAGTACCTGGCGCGTTACCCGGATGCCAAGAAGGCCGCCATCGCCTACCTCGACGACGCCGTGGACGCCTTCCTCACCGGCCTGGAAAAGCAGGGCGTGCTCAAGGACACCCTGGTGATCATCACCTCGGACGAATCCCATGGCATCGACAAGGTCCGCCTCGCTTCCGCCTGGGGCTTCAACCTGGTGCTGGCCCCGGAACAGGCCTCGCTGCCGCCGATCAAGAGCGGCGTGTACGGCCACGTCGACCTGACCACCTCGGTCCTCGACTACTTCGGCTACGAGGTGCCACAGAACCTCTCCGGTCGCTCGCTGTTCCGCGACTACGAGAGCGGCCGCGAGATGATGTCCTACACCAACGGCATGCTGCGCCAGCACGATGGCCACGAGACCTTCACCGAGTGCGACTTCCAGCAGGTCTGCCGGCGCTACCGCAGCGAAGGCTTCATCGCCGACGAGGCGCGCTTCCTCGGGCGCTTCAGCGGCAAGCAGGCACGCCTGGTCAGCCAGCGCGCCGCGCTGCTCGACCAGTCGCTGCTGGGCGGCACCCTCGGCCAGGAATACCAGTTCGCCACCCGCGAGCGCATCCGCCTCAAGGAAAAGGCCCGTGACGACTGGGCCGACAACCTGATCGGCGCCCAGTACATGGAACTGCCGAAGAACAGCCGGACCACGGTACGCCTGGGCATCAACGTGCTGCAGATGGACCGCCAGGGCGCGCAGCTGCAGCTCAAGACCAAGGAGTTCGAGCGCGACGTGGCCCTGCCCATCCCCGAGCTGCCCGTGCTGAAGAAGGGCAAGCCGGTGTCCATCACCTTCGCCTTCGACAACCCGCAGGCGCGCAAGGCGTTTTCCTTCCACCTGCTGGCGGCCGGGCGCGGCACCATCCAGATCACCGACTTCAAGGTGGTCACCGAGATGCTGCCCGAACCGGTGCAAGCTGTGGAAGGCGGCGCCCAGCTCGCCGAAGGCGCCAAGCCCCATCACCCGATGTCGCGCCTGCTGGGGCTGTTCGCCAACCAGCCGGAAAGCACCGAGAGCGCCATCGAGAACGACCTGGAGACGCTCGAAGTGCCCCAGGAAGTGGAAATACGCGTGCACTGATCGCCCTCCCCGCAGCACCTCATCGGGCCGGACTCTTCCGGCCCGATGCCTTTCGGCAGCCCGCCTGCATCGGTGCGCCGCCAAGGCGCTTGCGCGGTTACAATGGCCGCCCTTCTTCCGGTACCCCGTCATGTCCGAACCCGTGCGCCTGTCCAAACGCCTCGCCGAACTCGTGCCCTGCTCCCGTCGCGAAGCCGAGCTGTATATCGAGAACGGCTGGGTGACGGTGAACGGCCAGGTGGTCGAGGAGCCGCAGTTCAAGGTGCTCGACGAACAGGTCGTGCTGCTGCCCAATGCCGTGGCCGCCACGGTGGAGCCGGTCACCCTGCTGCTCAACAAGCCCGCCGGCTACGGCATCGGCATGGGCGCCAACTCGGTGCTGCAACTGCTGGTGGCGGACAACCTCAGCCCCGACCAGCCCGGCATGCGCCCGCTGAAGAAACACTTCATCCGGCAGAACCTGCTGACCCCGCTGGAGACCGACGCCAGCGGCCTGATGGTCTTCACCCAGAACTGGGGCGTGACCCGCCGCCTCGACCACGCCAACAAGGTGGAGGAAGAGTTCATCGTCGAAGTCACCGGGCAGATCATCGAGCACGGCCTCAAGCGCCTGTGCCATGGCCTCAGCTACAAGGGCCAGGCACTGCCGCCGATGAAGGTCAGCTGGCAGAACGAAACCCGCCTGCGCTTCGCCCTCAAGGGCTCCCAGCCGGGGCAGATCCGCCACATGTGCGAAGCGGTGGGGCTGAAGGTGGTATCGATGAAGCGCATCCGCATCGGTGGCGTGGCCATGGCCAAGTTGCAGCCGGGCCATTGGCGCTACCTGAACCAGAACGAGAAGTTCTGAGCCTCAGAGCAGCGCCAGCATCTCCTTGAGCGTCACCGCCCAGGTGCCCTTGACGTTGATGTAGCGGTAGCCGAAGCGCGAGCCGTGGGCCTGGCTGGTGAGCACCGCGTTCCAGCCCAGCCCGGGCTGCAGTTCGTGGGCCGGGTCGAGCAGGAAGAAGGCGTCATCGCTCATGCCGATGGCCAGGCACCAGTGGCGGATGTCGCTGCCCTTGTGGCCATGGAAGCCCAGCAGCACCGGGAAGTCCCGTTCGATATGCGCCCGCGCCTGGCGCACCATCTCCACCCCGCTGCCGGTCACCACCCGGTGCTCCTTGTCGTTCACCTCCTGCAGCAGCGCCAGCAGGTCATGCCCGGTGGTCCCCACGCGCACCAGGGTCTCGTGGCGGTTCAACGCCTCCATCAGGCGCCCGTAGCGGGTACGGGAATCCACCCGCTCCAGCCCCTTGGCCTGGCGCCGGCTCAACTGGTTGCGCGCCAGCATCGCCATGACCAGGCAGTAGGGGCCGCAAGCGCCGTCCATATCGCCCTGGCGCAAGTGAACCTTCTCGCCACGCGTGTTGCACAGGCCGCCGGAGCCACCCGGCGCCATGTCCCATTGCAGCCCTTCGATCAGCTTGATCCGCATCCCGCTCTCCTCGGTCGTCCCCAGCTGTGACCGCTTGGCTCGGCGCGGGGTTCGACGGCCGTGGCGATACCGCCTGCCGGGCCTTCCACCGACACACCAGGGGCCAGCGCCTGGGGCCGCCGCTCAGCTCTCGACGTGGGCCAGGCGAATGCAACAGAGCATCTCCATCTGTTGCAGCCAGGCCTCGACCCGGGCGCCGTCGAAACCAGCCGTGAGGCTGTAGCGACGGCCGCCCCAGAGTGCGGTGAAGAGAGCATCGACAGTCTCGGCGGAGGGCAGGCGCGGCAGGTCGGCGCAGGCGGCGATCGCCTCGCGCCACTTGCCGGACACCTCCTCGAACACCCTCTGGTGGTGCTTGGGCTCGGCGATGCGATCCTCCAGCAGCAACAGGGCGGCGTCGAAGAAGGGCCGGTGCAGCTCCTCCGCCTGGTCGCAGCTGAGGCGCACCAGGCGCCGCACGCGGGTCTGCCAGTCGAGCCCGGTGGCCAGCACCACCTCGCGGTCCAGGCGCTGCAGCAACAGCTCCACATGGTGGCGCACATAGCCCGAGAGCAAGGCTTCCTTGTTGGGGAAATAGTCGTAGAGCGTGCCGACGGCGACACCGGTCTCCAGGGCCACCGCTCGGGTGGTCAGGCCCTCCCAGCCGCGCTGGCGCCAAATCCGAACAAAGGCATCGTAAATGGCCTCCACGGTGAAGCGGGCACGGGCCTGGGTGGGGCGCTTGAGCGGCTTGTTACGGGGCCTGGTGGGTTCCACTGGAGCTGGTTTCCGAATCCGAACCCGCCTGGAGCGGGGCGTTGATAGCGTATCCACACCCCTTTTCGACACCGAAGCATGGAGCCTGAAATGAACAGCCCGGAAAACATAACACGCCTCCTCACCCGCAAGGATGCCCTCGACGAAACCCGTATCGACCAGGTCGCGGACGACCTGCGCGCCGGCGAAGGCGAGCTGGTGCTGCGCATCGACCTCTGCGCCCTGACCACCAACAACATCACCTACGCCGCCTTCGGCGACTCCATGCAGTACTGGAATTTCTTCCCCACCGGCGTCCAAGGCTGGGGGCACATGCCGGTCTGGGGTTTCGCCGATGTGGTGGACTCGAACGTGCAGGGCATAGAGCGCGGCGAACGCTTCTACGGTTACTACCCCATCGCCAGCCACCTGCGCATGCAGCCCGAACGGGTCAGCCCACGTGGTTTCTATGACGGCGCCGGGCACCGGCGCAGCCTGACCTCCGCTTACAACCAGTACACCCGCTGCAGCTGGGACCCGTACTACCAGGCGGAGAACGAGGCGTTGCAGATCCTCCTCAAGCCGCTGTTCCTCACATCGGCGATGCTCGCGGACTTCCTCGACGACAACGCGCTGTTCGGCGCAACCCAGCTGATCATCTCCAGCGCCTCCAGCAAGACCGCCTATGGCACCGCCAGCTGCCTGGCCCGCCAGCGGCCGGACATTCGCCGGGTGGCGCTGACCTCGCCGCGCAACCGCACCTTCGTCGAGGGCCTGGGCTGTTACGACGAGAGCCGCGACTATGCGCAGCTGGAGGCCCTGGACAACGCCCAGCCGACGCTCTACGTGGACTTTTCCGGCGACCTGGCGCTGCGCGAACGGGTCCATCGCCATTTCGGCGCCGCCCTGGTGCACAGCTGCTTCGCCGGCTCCGCGCAGACGCCGGAGGCCAACGCCCTGGACTGCCCGGTGGGGCCGACGCCGTCGTTCTTCTTCGCGCCGGTACAGATCCGCAAGCGCAACGCCGAATGGGGCCCGGAGCGGGTGAGCGCCTACATCGGCGACGGGCTGCTGGACTTCTACCGACAGGTCACCGCCGGCTCGTCACCCGCACTGCGCGTGGTCGAGGGCGCCGGCATGGCGACGGCGCAACGCTTGATCGCAGACTTGTTCCACGGCCGGGTGGCCGCGGACGAAGGGCATGTGGTGCGCCTCTAGGGCTCAGGGATTGCGCAGGGTGGTGCGCACCAGGTTGCGGCTGTGCCCGGAGAAATGCCGGATCAGCTGCACCAGCACCGCATCCAGCTCGGGGTCGCTGGCCGGCGGCTTGAGCTGGTTGCCCTGGCTGAAGTCCGCCCCCGGCTGCCCCTTGGCCAGCCAGGCGCCGATACGCTCGTCGAAACCATCGGCAGCCTCATAGGCCTCCAGGGACACCACATTGCGCAGGTAGCCCAGGTCGAAGGGCGGGTAGTCGCCCTCCACCGAGCGGTCGCGGTAGGCAGCCAGCAGCGGGCTGTCGTTGCTGCCCTCGCGCAGCAGGCGGCGCAGCCAGTCGGCCTGGTATTTCTCCACTTCGGTGTGGCGGGTGGCGACGCGCTCGATGGCCGCTTCCTTGTCGGCCGTATCGCCCAGGGCGGCCTTGATCGCCGTCCACATCAGCGTCGCGGTGGTCTCCCCCGGCAGTGCCTTGGAATGGTAGGGCTGGGTCAGGTCCTGGACGTAATGCAGCGCCCAGCCGAGGAAGCGATAGCCCCAGTAATCGTGGCCGCTCTCGAAGGCGAAGCGCGCCAGGCCCAGGTACTGCTGCACGCGCATCTCCGGGTAGGTGCGGGCGAGGAAGGGCGCGGCGCGGTAGATCAGCGCCGACTCGTGGTAGTAGCCGATATGGAACGGCGCCTGGGAAGAGTATTCGAAGCGCGCGTCGCCGAAGGGCTGGGTGCCGAAGCCATAGCGCGCGCCCACTTCCCCCGGGTTGTCACTGAACAGGTTGATGTCGTGGCCGTAGTCCGGCTCGTCCGCCGCGCTGGCCAGCACCGCCAGCGGGCCGATGCGTTCGCCGGGCGAGAGGGCGATGAAGCGCCACTCGTTCCACAGGTTGAGCTTGCGGAACACCAGCACCTGCTCGGCGGGCAGGAAGCGATGGTCCGGCAGCTGCAGCCCCGGCAGGGCCTGGACGAAGCTGGCCAGGCGGATCTCCGGGTTCACCCGCAGCGCCATGAGGAACGCACGGCGTCGATCGCCCGTGGAGCCGGGCAGCCAGCGCAGGTCATCGGGCCGGGCCGGGTAATCGGGAAAATTCTCCCGCGCGAAGGCTTCCTGCTCATCCAGCAACTGCTCCAGCGCCACGCCCTCGGCGGCGAGGAACGCCTCCAGCGACTCCACCTGCACAGGCTCCGCCTGGCGAAGCTCCTCGAGGTCGGCCAGCGCCAGCCAGGTGCCGAGGGAGTGGTTGGACCAGGCCAGCAACGTGGTGGGGGCGCAGGCGATCAGGCAGGACAGGGCGAGCAGCAGGCGTTTCATCGAGGCTCCGTGGACAGGGGCGCCGTCTACTGCGGCGCTTGTCATCGAAGGGTAACAATCCGCGGGCGCACTGGGCACTGTCCAGGCAGGACAGGCGACTCACCAAATCGGCCGCCTGCAGTTCGTCACCCCGCTGGAACCGTCTACCCCTCCCGCGTGGTCCACCTTACTCAACGCACTGCAGCGGGAGACTGCCATGACCACGCCAATCAGCCTGGACAACGCCATGCGCCTGGCCACCGAAGCCTTCCTGCCATACGGCTGCAAGGCCCTGGCCCACGAGGAGGACGACAGCTTCAGCCTGACGGTGACGGACCTGCATGGGCAGAAGGTCCTCGATATCGGCCACATCCGCAGCACCCAGTACGCCAATCCGGTGCGCCTGGCGGGCGTACTGGAGCAGGCACGGATGGACCTCGTGCACCAGGGCCGCAACCTCGCCCCCTGGGCCATGCCCTTCATCCCCGACCCGGAAGTGCTGCCGGAAACCCCGCCGAACTATTGATGCGATCGGCAGGCAGAGGCCGGTAGGTTGGCGCCGAGCGCAGCGAGGCCCGACGCCCCCGACAGCCCGGGGCCCGGTCGCCCAGCGCCGCCGGCGCAATCACGCCCGCGCGGCCCTCGCCGCCAACTCGTCGAACACCTCGGGCGTCAGCGCCGCTTCGCCCTGCTCGTCCAGCAGCTCGCGGAACTGCAGGTTGGCCGGCAGGCTGCTGTTGATCAGCTCCTGCAGGCGGCTGCCGCGCTCTGTCAGGACGAAGTTCTCGCCGTTGCCACCGGCGCTTTCCGGTCGATGGTCGATATAGCCCCCCTCCAGCAGGAAGCGCTCGTAGTCCGCCGCGAGCATCTTCAGGTGGTCCAGTGTGCCACCCACCGGCTGCCCGGCCGCCTGGCGGCGCTCGGCCAGTTCGGCGGCGTATTCGCGCGGGGCGAAGCTGACGTTGGCCGATTCCTGCACCTTGTGCAGCAGCAGCTCGATGAGTTCCCAGTCGTAGCTTTTCATGGCGTCACTCCAGGCGTGGGGAAGAGGGGGTCCTGTGAAGTCCGACTGCCCCGGCTCGCCCCGGGTTCGACCTGAAGGGCGAACGGTCGGCCTGAACGAAAAGCGCAGCCGGGCAGTCGGAACAGCAGGACAACCGCCACGGAGGCCCGCCCGATGCCGCTGCACCGCTACCCGCTCACCGCCCTGCTCCTTGCCCTGGCCAGCCCCTTCGCCAGCGCCGACGAACCGCTGCGCCTCGAAGGCCTGCAGCGCTGCGGCGACCTGCTCGAACGTCAGCAGCAGGACTGGTGCCTCAAGGTCAGGGGCCTGGGCGAGGCCATGCCGCAACTGTTGCTGGACGGCAAGCCGCTGCCGCCAGGCGCGGTGGCCCGCAGTGCGAGCGGCCTGAAGCTGCGCCTTGAACAGGGTCACGACAGCGGGCCGCTCTGGCTGCAGGACGGCCCGCGCGCCAGCAATCCCGTGTGGCTGTCGCGGGGGGACAGCCATGTGCTGCCCGCGCGCCCGGACGAGGTGGCGAAGAACATGGACGGGCTGACCACCTACGTCGACCTCATCAGCCTGCTGATCGAGGAAAGCCACGACGGCCGCAAGGAAGCCGAGCGCCTGGCCGGCAAGTACGGCGCCCAGGTCGTGGGCGCCATCCCGCCGCTGAACACCTACCAGTTGCGCCTGCCGGTGAAGAACCTCACCGAGCGTGACGCGCTGATCCTGCGCATCGGCAGCGAGACCAGCGTCGATGCCGTGGTGGTGGAGGAATCGGCTCCGGAAAAGGGCGAGGAAGCCGAAGCAGCGCGCAAGGAGCCGGAGAAGCCCGGCAAGGACTCGGACGAGTGGGCCGCCAATCGCTTCATGGACGCGGTGAACTACTACCAGCGCCGCATTCCCGCCCGCCAGTCGCCGGTGGACACCCGCCCGCTGCGCATCGGCGTGATCGAGCGCAACGTCGACTTCGACGCCCCCGACTTCGCCGACTACCTCGGCGGCTGCAAGGGCGGGCTGCCGCGCACCTGCCTCTACGCCCGCGACGCGGACGAGCCCGACAACCATGGCTCCACCGTGGCCGGCATCCTCGCCGCGCGCTGGGACCAGGGCGGCAACACCGGTTTCCTGCGCGGGCTGGACAAGGCCAGCAATGGCTTCGAGGTGATAGTCGAGCGCAATTCGGACGCCGGTATCACCGCCAACGTCGCCGCCTCGGTGAACCTGGTGGAAGACGGCGTTCGCGTCCTCAACTGGAGCTGGGGCATCCACCGCGTCGGGGCGAAGAACGTCGAGGGCGACGAAGTCGATTCCCTGGTGCGCTCGGGCATCGCCATGAGCGGCTACGAGGAACTGCTGGAAGAGTTCTTCCTCTGGCTGCGCAAGGAACATCCGGACGTGCTGGTGATCAACTCCGCCGGCAACGGCGCCTCCTTCTCCGGCACCGACGAATACCGCCTGCCCTCCTCCTTCATCACCGACCAGTTGCTGGTGGTGGGCGGGCACCAGCGCAACGAGCGCGATGACGTGGGCGTCGACGACCCCGCCTACGTGGTCAAGCGCGACTCCTCGAACATCGACATGCGCGTGGACATCACCGCCGCCGCCTGCGCCCGCGCCTCGACCCGCCGCGCAGACGAGACGGGCGAGGTGCACTGCGGCACCTCCTACGCCACACCGCTGGTCACCGGCATCGTCGCCGCCATGCTCTCGATCAACCCGCGCCTGCAGCCCGAGCAGGTGCGCATGCTGCTACGCCGCAGCGCCATGACCATCGGCGGCGACTACGACTTCGAGCCGATGGATGCCGAAGACCTCACCGCGCCCATCCTGCCGTCGGAGCGCAACTACCAGTTGAACGACAAGGACGTGGGCCGCTCGGCTCGGCTGGACATGCAGAAGGCCCTGGATCTGGCCGTGCAGAGCCGCGACCGGGTGCGCTGAAGCCTGAACTTTTGCCGCGCGCAGGCGCTCCACCCTAAGGAATGCGATGCACCTGGAGGAGACACCATGAAACGCCTATTGGCATTGAGCGCCACCCTGGCCCTGCTCGCCCCCTTGTCCGCCCTGGCCGCGTGCGGTGCCGACGAGGCCACCGCCAAGCGCGAGCAACTGGCAGCCGAAGTGCACCAGGCCACCGATAGCGACCCGCAGAAGGCCAGGCAGGTCAACGAAGAGCTCAAGCACGAGAAGCTCAAGACCGACTCCCGCGAGGGCGACGACGAGTGCGATGTCACCGAGCAGCGCAAGCAGGAAGTCGACAAGGCCGGTGATGCGAGCGACGCCCGGCAGAAGCAGCCGTGATCGGACGGTTCAGTAGCGCTCGTATTTCTTCTCGATGGCGCGGTACTCGCCGCTCTCGCGGATCTGCTGCAGGCCCTTGTTGAAACGGTCGCGCTGGTTGGCGTGGACGAACCCGACCTTGTAGTCGGTGGGCGGGAACAGGTCGTACCAGATGATGGGCTGGCTGGTATCCACCTGCGAGACCACCTCGCGATTGAGGTAGTTGATGATGCGCTTGTCGCCGATCGCGACGTCGATGCGCCCCGCATAGAGCAGGCGGTTGCGGGTGATCTGCTGGGCCTCCTCGCGGTAGCGCGGGTTGTTCTCCGCCATGCGCTGGAACTCCTTGCCCAGCAGGAAGCGCGCCCGCTGGAAGGCACTGACCGAGTACTTGCCCAGGTCCGCTATGGAATCGATGCGGTAACCCTTGCCGGCCAGGGCGATGGCGTAGTTGTGGTACTGGATGTACACGTCGGAATAGAACGCCTGGACGCCGCTGCGCTCACTGGTGGCGGCGATGCCGTCCAGCTCGCCACGGCCCAGCAGCAGGTGCAGGCGCTCCATCGGCAGGTAGTGGTACTGCAGGGTGAAGCCGGCCGCCTTGGCGGCAGCCGTGACGATTTCCAGCTCGAGCCCGCGGTCCTCGCCCTCGTAGATATAGGGCGGCTTCTGCGTGCCGAACCCAAAACGCAACTCCTCTCCCATGGCAAGCCAGGGAAGCCCGAGCAACAACACGCCAACCAGCAGCCATCTGCCCATTCCACCCCCTTGCGCTACAGCTCGCAGCATAGCCGCTGGCGATACGGTTGCGCAGGGGGCGGCCCCGTCACGGATGGTCGGTTACTGGATTTCCTCGGGCGTCACCACCACCCAGTTGCGGTCGGCGGTGACGGGCAGGCCGAGCTTGGCCTGCTGCTCGGCGTTCTTCTTCTGCATGGCGGTGATCTGGTCCATGTACTTGGCCTTGCGGTTGACCCAGACGCGCAGGCCGCCCTTCTCCACGTCGGTGCCGTGGAAGAGCATGTAGCCATCGCTGTCAGGGGTATCGCCGCCGACCAGGATGGGCTTCTTCCACTGGTCGATATAGGTGAGGATCGCCGCCTGCTTGCCCGCCATCCAGGTGGCCGGGGTCCACAGGTAGGGGGTGACTTCCAGGTCGAGGTTGGCCTTCTCGTCGTACTTGCCTTCCTCGATCTGCTTGCGCGCGGTGGTCAGCGCGCCGGTCTTGCGGTCCTTGAGCAGGGTGGTGACGCCGATGACGTTCTCCGGCTTGACGTTGTAGCCGTACCTGGGATCGGCGGCGACCATGCGCACCAGCTCCTCCAGGGCGGCGGTCATGATGTACACCTCGATGCCGTTCTCGCGCAGCTTGTTCATCAGCTCCTGCTGCCCGGTGAACAGCCTGGGCGGGTTGATCTCGATGGTCTTAACCTCGTCACCCTCGTAGTAGGTGGCGGGGACCGGCTTGCCGGAGGCCAGCAGCTCGTCGACGTAGCCCTTCAGCTCGCGCAGGGTGAAGCCGGAGAACACCTGGGCCACCCAGGGGTAGCAGACCAGGTCGTCGAGTTCGCAGAGGCGGTAGTAGTAGCTGTTGAGGCTTTCCTTGTGGCCGTTCACGTCCTTGAACGGGATCAGCTTGAGCGAGGGGTCGAGCTTCTCGCGGGTCAGCACGCCCTTGGCCTCGAGGAACGGCAGCAGCGACTCCTCCAGGTCGTAGCGGTAGCTGGTGTTGTCCATGTCGAAGACCGCGTAGGCGCCCTTGTTGGCGTTGGCCGCGATCAGCGCATCGAGCTGCTTGGCGGCGGGCGCCGGCCAGTGCTTGAGTTCGGTGGCGAGGGTGGTGCCGGCCAGGCCCAGGCACAGCGCGGCGGCGAGAATCGTCTGGGTGAGCTTCATCGTGTCGGGGTTCCCTGCGGTGGATGAGCGTATGGGGAGCAGCCTCGCTCCAGCTCATCGACCCTAGCAAACCTTCGCAAGCACGAGCGGACCATTTCCGACGCCGACCATCCTCGCAGCGGCGCAGTCGGGGGTTCAGCGCCCCAGCAGCCACCACCCGAGCACGCCCAGGTGCAGGACGACGATCGACCAGAACTTCACCTGGTAGGGCAGCTTGCGATTCTTGTGACGGATCAGCCGCTGCGCCAGCAACCCGCCCGGCCAGCCACCGAGCAGCTCGTAGAGGTGCAGGCGCGACTCCGGCGTGCGCTGGGCACCGGCGACCGCGGAGCGCTTGTCGCGCCAGTAGGCGATGAAGCAGACCAGGCTCATCGCCAGGTAGATCAGCGCCAGCAGTTGCCAGGGCGTGAGCCCGTGGGGCAGCAACGCTGGAGCGGCGTCGAGAAGGGCGTGCAGGGAAGGCAGCCCGTCGATCGACCCGCCCGAGCGGGAAGGCTCCAGGGTGCCGCAGCCGCGGTCGGTGAACTCCACCGTGCCGTCGGCCCGGGTGCAGCGATACACCTGGGCCTCGGCGGTGGCCAGCCACGGCAGCGCCGCGAGCGACAGGCCGCGCGCTAACGGATGGCTCACTCGGCGGCAGGCTTCTTGCGCTTGAGCGGGGCCAGGCCGTCGGCGCTGACCACCCTGGATTCATCGCGGCGCGGGCCGGAAGGCTTGCGCTTGGCGGCAGGCTTGGCCGAGGCCTTCTTGTCGCCCGCCTTCTTGTCGGTCTTTTTCTTCTTCACGCCGGCAGCCTTGCCGGAGGCCTTGACCTTCTTCGGGCCGCTGTAGCTGCCCTTGAGCTCCTTGATCACGCGGCGCTCGAAGCTCTGCTTGAGGTAGCGCTCGACGCTGGACATGAGGTTCCAGTCGTTGTGGCAGATCAGCGAGATGGCCAGGCCCTCGCCACCGGCACGGCCGGTGCGGCCGACACGGTGCACGTACTCGTCGCCGGAGCGCGGCATGTCGAAGTTGATCACCAGGTCCATGCCCTGGATGTCCAGGCCACGGGCTGCCACGTCGGTGGCCACCAGCACCTTGGTGCCGCCCTCGCGCACGCGGTCGATGGCCAGCTTGCGGTCCTTCTGGTCCTTGTCGCCGTGGAGCACGAAGGCCTTGTAGCCGGCCGCCACCAGGTGGCCGTAGAAACGGTCGGCCTGGGCGCGGGTGTTGGTGAAGACGATGGCCTTCTGGTAGTCCTCGTTGGCCAGCAGCCAGCGCGCCAGGGCTTCCTTGTGGGCGATGTCGTCGGCGGTGATGATCTGCTGGCGGGTGGACTCGTTGAGCTGCTCGACGCCATTGAGGCGCAGGTGCAGCGGATCGTTCAGCACCTTGGCCGACACCTCGCGCAGCGCCGCCCCCCCGGTGGTGGCGGAGAACAGCAGGGTCTGCTTGCGGTTGGCGCACTCGGCGGTGATGCGCTGCATGTCCTCGGCGAAGCCCATGTCGAGCATGCGGTCGGCTTCGTCCAGCACCAGCACTTCCACTTCCTTGAGGTCGACGGTGCCGGAATTGAGGTGTTCGATCAGGCGGCCCGGGGTGCTCACCAGCACGTCGGGCAGCTTGCGCAGCATGGCGGCCTGGACCTTGAAGTCCTCGCCACCGGTGACGATGCCGGACTTGATGAAGGTGAACTGCGAGAAGCGCTCGACTTCCCTCAGCGTCTGCTGGGCCAGCTCACGGGTCGGCAGCAGGATCAGCGAGCGGATGCGCTCGCGGGGCTTGGCTTCGCCGATCAGGCGGTTGAGCAGGGGCAGCACGAACGCCGCGGTCTTGCCGCTGCCGGTCTGGGCGGTGACGCGCAGGTCGCGCCCTTCCAGCGCCGGGGGGATGGCCGCCTGCTGCACGGGCGTCGGTTCGGCAAATTTCAGCTCGGTCACGGCCTTGAGCAGACGTTCGTGCAGGGCGAATTGGGAGAACACGGGTGCTACCTCGATCGAAAGCTTGAAAAACAGCTGCATAGGTTAACGGTTGTCGCGCCCGAACGCCCGAATTCTGTGCGTCTCAGTACAACTTCCCGACGTTGCGGCGAATGCTGAACCCCGGGGCCCGTGCTCCACTCCAACACCTGCGGCCCCGCGTTGGCGTCGCCGCCCCCGCGAGCCCCTCGCGGCTGGTCACCACGGAGGCTTCGCATGAGTGCATCGCTGATCTACTACGTCGCCGCCAGCCTGGACGGCTACATCGCCCGCCCCGACGGCAGCGTCGACTGGCTGCAACCGGTCGAACAGTCCGGTGACGATCACGGTTATGGCGCCTTCTACGACAGTGTCGACGGCCTGCTGATGGGGCGCGGCACCTACGAGACGGTGCTGGCCATGGGCGGGGCCTGGCCCTATCCCGGCAAGCCCTGTACCGTGCTGACCCGCGCGGAGCTGGAGCCGGTGGCGCCGCAGGTGCGGATCGCCCACAGCACCCCGGCCGACGCCCTGGCCGACCTCGCCGAGGCCGGCTGCGAGCGCGTCTGGCTGGTGGGCGGCGGTTCGCTGGCCGGCACCTGCTATGCGGCGGGCCTGATCGACGAACTGATCGTCAGCGTCATCCCGCACCTGCTCGGCGCCGGCATCCAGATGTTCGCCACCGGCCTTGAGCGGCGCCTGCAACTTCACGAACAACGCAGTTTCGCCACCGGCGTGGTGCAGCTGCATTACCAACTGCTGCCGGAAGCCCCCGTCACATGACCACCCTGATCCTCTCCGCCGCCTGCCTGCTCGACGACTCCCAACGCCTGCTGCTGGTGCGCAAGCGCGGCACCCGAGCCTTCATGCTGCCCGGCGGCAAGCGCGAAGCGGGCGAGTCCGCCCTCGCCGCCCTGCAACGGGAACTGCACGAAGAACTCGACCTGCACATGGACGCCAGCGCGCTGCAGCCGCTCGGCCGCTTCCGCGCGCCGGCCGCCAACGAGCCCGATACCTGGGTGGATGCGGAAATCTTCGTCGCCCGCCTGCCGCACCCGGTGGCGGCGGCGGCGGAGCTGGAGGAACTGGCCTGGCTGGCCCCGGGCGCGACTCCGCCGGCCGAGCTTGCGCCGCTGCTGCGCGATCAGGTACTGGCCGCGCTGGCCGAGCACCAGGCCGCCGCCCTCAGTTGAGGGCGCGGCTCGCACGCTCCTGGCGCGCCTGCTTGCGCAGCAGTTGCGCGCTGTCCCAGCCGATCAGCAGCACCGCCAGCCAGATCGGCAGGTAGGTCCAGAACTGCGCCGGGTCGAAGGCTTCGCCCAGGAACGCCACCGCCACGGCGAACAGCAGCACCGGCTCGACGTAGCTGAGGATGCCGAACAGCCCCAGCGGCAGCAGCCGGCTGGAAGCCATCATCGCGGCGAAGGCCAGGGTGCCCAGCAGGCCCAGCCCGGGAATCAGCCACCACAATTGCGGGGCCTGGACGAACGCGCCCTCCGGTCCGTGGACGATGATCAGCCAGGCCGCCAGCGGCGCCAGCATCGCCATTTCCAGGATGAAGCCGGACAACGCGTCCAGGCGCATCCAGCGGCGCAGCATGAAATACGGCGGGTAGCCCAGCGCGGTGACCAGGGTCAGCCAGGAAAAGGCCCGGGTCATCCACAGCTCGTGGAGCACGCCGGCCACGGCACAGAGCACCGCCAGCAACTGCAACGGCCGCAAGCGCTCGTTATAGAAAAGGCGCCCACAGAGCACCATCACCAGCGGCAGCAGGAAATAACCGAGGGAAACCTCCAGCATCCGCCCCTGCAACGGCGCCCAGAGGAACAGCCCCCACTGCAGCCCGATCAGCAGCGCGGCCAACGGCAGGGCCGCCAGCAGCAGCGGCTCCCGGCCCATGCGCACCAGTACATCGCGCAACACCGCCCACTGGCCCATCAGCGCCACCAGCAGCAACACCGCCGGAATCGACCAGAGCACCCGCTGGGCGAAGATCTGCACGCCATCGAGCGGTGCCAGCTCGCGCACATAGCCGGGCATCAGGGCGAACAGCACCGATGCGGTGAGTGACAGCGCGACACCGCGCCCGGACAGCCTCATGGCCGCACCGCAACGCGTGGAGAAATGAACGAAGACATGGCAGGCCTCTGATTGCAGCCGGCGAAAATACCCGCTCGCCGCCACCAGGGAAAGCTTACCCACCCGCCGGCGGGCCCGCTGGGACCAACCCGGCATCGGCAGGCCTGAAAGCGGCACCACTCTCAGCTCCCGTAGCCCCCCGTAGGATGGGTCGGGCGGCGTTCCGCGAGCCCCGCGAAACCCATGCTGCCAAACCCGAGCCCATGCTGAAGCTCAGCCTGCAAAAGCATCGCGAATGAATTCGCTCCTACAGCTTCGCGAGCAGAGCTCGCTCCTACGGGAAGCGAGCGCCCATAAAAAAAGCCCGGCCATGGGCCGGGCAAGGGATATGCACAAAGGAGCGGGTGAAACGGTGAAGCCTCAGGCGACCTTGGCGACCAGCGCCTTGGCCTGGGCGATGCCCTTTTCCTGGAACTCGGCGCCCATGTTCATGCCCTCGGCATGGATGAAGGACACATCGTGGATGCCGATGAAACCCAGCGCCTGGCGCAGGTAGGGCTCCTGGTGATCGAACGGGCCGCCGGCGTAGACGCCGCCGCGGGCGGTCAGCACGTAGGCGCGCTTGCCGGTGAGCAGGCCCTGGGGGCCGGTCTCGGTGTACTTGAAGGTGACCCCTGCGCGCAGCACGTGGTCCAGCCAGGACTTCAGGGTGCTGGGGATGGCGAAGTTGTACATGGGCGCGGCCAGCACCAGCACGTCGGCAGCCAGCAGCTCCTCGGTCAGCCGGTTGGAGCGCTCCAGGGCGGCCTTCTCGGTTTCGCTGTGCTGGTCGGCAGGCTTCATCCAGCCACCGAGCAGGTCGGCGTCCAGGTGCGGCACCTGCTCCACGGCCAGGTCGCGGACGGTGATCCGGTCAGCCGGATGGGCGGCCTTCCACTGGGCGAGGAACGCCTGGGTCAGGTCGCGGGAAATGGAACCCTGCTGGCGGGCGCTGCTTTCGATCACGAGGACGTTGGACATGTTTGCTGCTCCATCGATCTGTAGGGGTGGGGATTCGATGGAGCGCAGGTTATCCAGACACAATTCGATAAAAAAGCGAATTAATCCGCTACTAACAATCGACAAAATTGATTTATAAAGAAGCCCTCACTAGGCTTGAGCCTTGTGCTGACTTACTTTCAGGAGTTTTCGCCTAGGCGGGCTTGCAGGTAAGGCCGATGCGCAGACGGATGATGCTGCGGTTGAACTTGGCCGTGAGGTAGACGCTCTTGCCACCCTCGATCACCGCGCGGCGGATCTTCGGGGTCTCCGGGCCGTTGGTGAAGCGCACCGTGCATTCGGCGCGGGCCTCGCCCAGGTTGTAGACGTTGATCGACCCCATGTTGTGATCGATGTCATCGGTCGTGTAGGTGATCTCGCTACCGTTGTATTGCTTCTCCACCTCGATGGGGTAGGCGAAGGCGGCGACGGGCAGGCAGGCCAGCAGGGCACAGAGCGTTCTTTTCATTGGAGGTCTCCAGCGCGGGACCGCCAGCTTACACAGAGCGTCAGGCGAGGTCATCGGCACGGCCGCATGTTTCCTGACCGATACACAAGAAGAAGGAGCAAGGCATGAAAGCGCCCCGGGTAACCCTGGATCAGTGGCGGACCCTGCAGGCGGTGGTCGATCACGGCGGCTTCGCCCAGGCGGCGGAGGCCACCCACCGTTCGCAGTCGTCGGTCAGCTACACCGTGGCCCGCATGCAGGAACAACTGGGCGTACCGTTGCTGCGTATCGACGGACGCAAGGCCGTGCTCACCGAGGCCGGCGAGGTGCTGCTGCGGCGCTCGCGGCAACTGGTGAAGTCCGCCAGCCAGCTGGAGGAGCTCGCCCACCACATGGAACAGGGCTGGGAAGCCGAGGTGCGCCTGGTCGTGGATGCCGCCTACCCCACCGCCCGCCTGCTGCGCGCCCTGGCCGCCTTCATGCCGCAGAGCCGTGGCTGCCGCGTGCGCCTGCGCGAGGAGGTGCTGTCCGGCGTCGAGGAAGTGCTGCTCGAAGGCACCGCCGACCTCGCCATCACCGGCCTCAACATCCCCGGCTACCTGGGCACCGAACTGTGCAACGTCGAGTTCGTCGCCGTCGCCCACCCCGACCACCCGCTGCACCGCCTGCAGCGCGACGTCACCTTCCAGGACCTGGAGACCCAGCTGCAGGTGGTGATCCGCGACTCCGGCCGCACCCAGCCGCGCGATGTCGGCTGGCTCGGCGCCGAGCAACGCTGGACGGTCGGCAGCCTGGCCACCGCCGCCAACTTCGTCAGCAACGGCCTGGGCTTCGCCTGGCTGCCACGCCACATCATCGAGCGCGAACTCAAGGAAGGCCTGCTCAAGCCGCTGCCCATGGACCAGGGCGGCACCCGGCACCCCGGTTTCTTCCTCTACGCCAACAAGGAGAAGGCGCTCGGCCCGGCCTCGCAGATCCTCGTCGAGCTGATCAAGACCTTCGACTCGGCACCGCTCAACGCGCCCTTCGCCGCCCCCCTGCCCAACGCCTGAGGAAGAGACGCCATGCCCTGGTTCGACAACGACGGCTGCCAGCTGCACTACGAGGAATACGGCCAGGGCGCGCCCCTGCTGCTGGTGCACGGCCTCGGCTCCAGCACCCGCGACTGGGAATACCAGGTGCCGGTGCTCGCCGCCCGCTACCGGGTGATCGCCCTCGACGTGCGCGGCCACGGCCGCTCCGACAAGCCCGAGGGCCCCTACGCCATCGCCGACTTCGCCGATGACGTCGCCGCGCTGATCGGACACCTGCAACTGCCGCCCGTGCACCTGGTGGGCATCAGCATGGGCGGCATGATCGGCTTCCAGCTCGGCGTCGACCGCCCCGAACTGCTCAGGAGCCTGACCATCGTCAACAGCGGGCCCGAGGTGAAGCCGAAGACCCCGCGCGACTACTGGGAGATCGCCCGGCGCTGGACCCTCTCGCGCCTGATGAGCCTGGACACCATCGCCAAGGCCCTGGCCCGCCTGCTGTTCCCCCGCCCTGAACAGGCCGAGCTGCGGCGCAAGGTGGAAGAACGCTGGCCGCAGAACGACAAGCGTGCCTACCTCGCCTCCCTCGACGCCATCATCGGCTGGGGCGTGCGGGAACGCCTCGGCCGCATCACCTGTCCTACGCTGGTGATCACGGCCGACCGCGACTACACCCCGGTCGCGCAGAAGGAGGCCTATGTAAGGGAAATGCCCGACGCGCGCCTGGTGGTCATCCAAGACTCCCGCCACGCTACACCGCTGGATCAACCACAACGCTTCAACGCCACCCTCCTCGGCTTCCTCGACGAAGTCGAGGCCAACAAGGAACGATGACAATGCTGAAGAAAATCGCCCTCGCGGCCTGCGCCCTGCTGTTCACCGCCAACCTCATGGCCGCCGACAAGCCCCACGTGCTGATCACCACCTCGGCCGGCGAGATCGAGCTGGAACTCGACGACGCCAAGGCGCCGATCACCGTGAAGAACTTCCTCGACTACGTGGACGCCGGCTTCTACGACGGCACCGTGTTCCACCGCGTGATCCCGGGCTTCATGATCCAGGGCGGCGGCATGGACGCGTCCATGAACGAGAAGAAGACCCGCGCATCGATCAAGAACGAAGCCGACAACGGCCTGCACAACGTGCGCGGCACCATCGCCATGGCACGTACCCAGGCCACCGACTCGGCCACCAGCCAGTTCTTCATCAACCACCGCGACAACCCGGCCCTGGACCACGGCGCCCGTGGCTTCGGCTACGCCGTGTTCGGCAAGGTGGTGCGCGGCCTCGAGGTGGTCGACCAGATCGCCAACGTGCCCACCGGCAACCGTGGCATGCACCAGAACGTTCCGCTGCAACCGGTGGTGATCCTCTCCGCCAAGCGGCTCTGAACCCCGGCGGCCCGCCACCCCGGCGGGCCGCTTCCCGCGACAAGGACCCGAAGGATGTTTCGCCGCTTCGAACACCTGATCGACACCTTCAAACCCGCTCCCGACAGCATGCCGCCACGTGGCGTCGTGCAGTTCTACCTCCACTACCTGCGCCAGGTCTGGGGGGTGTTCGCGATCCTCCTGCTGGTGGGCCTGGTCGTCGCCCTGATCGACGTCGCCCTCTACAGCTTCCTCGGCCGCATCATCGACCTGGCCCAGCACAGCGCGGCCGACACCTTCTTCGCCGACCACTCCACCGAACTCATCTGGATGCTGGTGGTGGCGCTGATACTGCGCCCGGTCTTCAACGGCCTGCACGACCTGCTGGTGCACCAGAGCATCAACCCCAGCCTGACCAACCTGATCCGCTGGCAGAACCACCGCTACGTGCTCAAGCAGAGCCTGGCCTTCTACCAGAACGACTTCGCCGGGCGCATCGCCCAGCGCATCATGCAGACCAGCAACTCCCTGCGTGATTCGGCCGTGCAGGCGGTGGACGCCATCTGGCACGTGCTGATCTACGCCGTCAGCGCCCTGGTGCTGTTCGCCGAGGCCGACTGGCGGCTGATGATCCCGCTGCTGCTGTGGATCGCCGGCTACATCGCCGCGCTCTGGTACTTCGTGCCCCGGGTCAAGCTGCGCTCGGTGGCCGCCTCGGACTCGCGCTCGCGGCTGATGGGGCGCATCGTCGACGGCTACACCAACATCACCACCCTCAAGCTGTTCGCCCACACCAGCCTGGAGGAGCAGTACGCCCGCGAGGCCCTCAGCGAGCAGGTGCACCGCGTGCAGCAGACCAACCGCATGGTCACCGGCATGGACGTGGTCATCACCACCCTCTCCAGCGTGCTGATCGTCGGCACCACCGGCTTCGCCCTGTGGCTCTGGACCCAGGACATCATCACCGTCGGCGCCATCGCGCTGGCCACCAGCCTGGTCATCCGCATCAACAACATGTCCGGCTGGATCATGTGGGTGGTCAGCGGCATCTTCGAGAACATCGGCCAGGTGCAGGACGGCATGCAGACCATCTCCCAGCCGCGCGCGGTCCAGGACCAGGACGACGCCAAGCCGCTGCAGGTGCCGCGCGGCGAAGTGCGTTTCGAGCACATCGGCTTCCACTACGGCAAGGGCCGCACGGTGTTCGAGGGGCTCGACCTGGAGGTCCGCCCCGGCGAGAAGATCGGCCTGGTCGGCCCCTCGGGCGCCGGCAAGTCCACCCTGGTCAACCTGCTGCTGCGCCTCTACGACCTGGACAGCGGGCGCATCCTGGTGGATGGCCAGGACATCGCCCACATCACCCAGGAAAGCCTGCGCGAGCAGATCGGCATGGTCACCCAGGACACCTCCCTGCTGCACCGTTCGATCCGCGACAACCTGCTCTACGGCAAGCCCGGCGCCACTGACGAGGAACTCTGGGAAGCGGTGCGCAAGGCCCGCGCGGCGGAGTTCATCCCCTACCTCTCCGACGCCCAGGGCCGCACCGGCTTCGACGCCCATGTCGGCGAGCGCGGCGTCAAGCTCTCCGGTGGCCAGCGCCAGCGCATCGCCATCGCCCGCGTGCTGCTCAAGGACGCGCCGATCCTGATCCTCGACGAAGCCACCTCGGCGCTGGACTCGGAGGTGGAGGCGGCGATCCAGGAAAGCCTGGAAACCCTCATGCAGGGCAAGACCGTGATCGCCATCGCCCACCGCCTCTCCACCATCGCCCGCATGGACCGCCTGGTGGTGCTCGACCAGGGCCGCGTGGTGGAAAGCGGCAGCCACGCCGAGCTCCTCGCCCAGCGCGGCCTCTACGCCCGCCTCTGGCACCACCAGACCGGCGGCTTCGTCGGGGTGGACTAAACGCAGCCCGAGCACTGACCCGACCTCCGCACGGTGGAGGTAAAGAGCGACCTCCACCCTACGTCACGGGCGACCCCGAGGCGGCGCACACGTAGGGTGGATGCCGCTTCACCCATCCACCAGCGGTGATGAACGGGGCCGCGATGGCCACCCCAAACACGCTGCCCCCGTGGGTTTCGCCACGACGAACCCACTATCGATACCGATGATCTCGACTACAACAACCATCAATTTCCGCGATGAAAACGGTGGTGGTCATATAGGCCCCGTACAAAGCAGCAACCCAAACCCGTAGCAGGTAGCCATCGCGCACCGGGTTTCAGTTGAGGCTTTCCAACCGCCCAATCGAGGAAAGATCAGCATGAAAATCGCAGCCGCCGTCACCGCCGTCCTCTCCAGCCTGGCCCCCGCCGTCTTCGCCGCCGAAAGCCGCGAGCCGGGCGCCGAACTGACCGCCGTCGAATACCACTACGGCATGAACGTGGACGTGCAGAAAGTCATCTACCGCACCGACAACACCAGCAAATCCGGCGTCGTGCCCGTGGTGCTGGTCTACGAGGACAGCCAGGGTGAAGTGCACAAGATGAAGTTCCTCGAATGGGGCGGCAGCGTCAGCAACAGCTGATCCCCATCGACGACCGGGGGCTCACTCCCCCGACTTGCGATACGGCAGCAGGCCCCGCGCCTCCTCGGCATAACCGAGGATCGCGGGGCGCTCCTGCTCCAGGAAGCCCGCCACCGCCTCGCGCAGGCCGGGGTGCAGAAGGTAGTGCCAGGAGCGGGTGATCACCGGCTCGAAGCCACGGATCAGCTTGTGCTCGCCCTGGGCGCCGGCGTCGAAGCGCGGCAACCCGGCGGCGATGGCCATGTCGATGCCCTGGTAGAAGCAGGTCTCGAAATGCAGGCGGTCGAACTCCGCCAGGCAACCCCAGTAACGCCCGTACAGCGACCCCGAATCCATCAACGAGAAGGCCATGGCCACCGGCCGCGTACCCTGCTTCGCCAGCACCACGCGAATGGCCTGGGGCATGCGTTCGGCCAACAGGCTGAAGAACACCCGCGTCAGGTACGGCGCCTGGCCGCGCACCTCATAGGTGTTGGCGTAGCAGGC
The DNA here is from genome assembly GCF_003234055.1 of Pseudomonas sp. 57B-090624. Taxonomy (NCBI): domain Bacteria; kingdom Pseudomonadati; phylum Pseudomonadota; class Gammaproteobacteria; order Pseudomonadales; family Pseudomonadaceae; genus Pseudomonas; species Pseudomonas sp. 57B-090624. Next base: position 95,125 of record NZ_QKRU01000012.1, on the reverse strand, counting down.
GTAGACGAAATCCCATTCCGCCTCGCTCAGTTCGTTGCCCTCGCGCCACTCGAACCCGATCCCCTGCCCCGCCACCTGCTCGCGCTCCTTGCGCACCTGCTTGCGCTTGCGCGAAGAGAAGGCGTCGAGGAAATCCTGGAAGTCGCGATAGCCGCGGTTGTGCCAGTGGTACTGGCAGCCCAGGCGCTCCAGCCACTGCTCGCGGCCTTGCAGGCGGGCATCGGCGAAGGCGTCGGTGAAGTTGACGTGCAGCCCGGACAGCCCCGCCGTCTCCAGCTCGGGCACCAGTTCATCGAGCAGTTGCGCTGCAGCCGCCTCGTCATGGGCCAGCAGGCGTGCACCCCGCACCGGCGAGAAGGGTACGGCGGCGAGCAGCTTGGGGTAGTACGCGATGCCGGCGCGCTGGCAGGCATCGGCCCAGCCCCAGTCGAATACGTACTCGCCATAGGAATGCGCCTTCACATAGGCCGGCATCGCCGCGAGCAACTCGCCGCCTGCGCCACGCAGCAGGCGATGGGCCGGCCACCAGCCGCTGCGCCCGCCGATGCTGCCGCTGTCCTCCAGGGTGGCGAGGAAGGCATGGCGCAGGAAGGGCTGGTCGTCCTTCAGCAGGGCATCCCAGCTGGAGGCATCGACTTCTGAAAGGCGGGAAAGGGTCTGGATCGGCATGGCGACCAGTCTGGCCTGCGGCGTCGGCGAAAAAAAGCCTGTCGTAGAGAATTCATCGACGATGTTCTTCCGCGGTTGAAGCCGCTCCCACAAAAACACACGCGCCCACCGTGGGAGCGGGTTCATCCGCGATGAGCCCAGAGGGCCCCGCCGCAGGTTGGCGCCGAGCGCAGCGAGGCCCAATGGAGCGGGGCTGGACCTCGCATCGTTGGGTTTCGTGCCTCTACCCAACCTACGACCCCTTGCCCCCTCCCGGACATCGCGAAAAACGCGCCCATAAAAAAGCCCCGCCGAAGCGGGGCTCAAGAAGGAGCGGATGAACGGTATTGCTTAGAACACGTACTGGGCGCGGACCACGAAGCCGTCACCGCTGTCATCACCAACACGGTTGGTGAAGTGGTCGGTCTTGGCCTTGGTGTACATGCCGCTGATCTTCACCGCTTCGTTGGCGTACCAGTTCACACCGATGTTGTGGACCTTGGCTTCGGTGTCTTCGGCACCACGCAGGAAGGTCTGGTTGGCAGCGGCCAGCACGGCAACGTCGTTGTCAGCCGAGATGCTGTCGTAGCGGTAGTAGATTTCCCAGGCGCCGGTCTGCTTGTTGGCAGGCTTGATGGCGTCGAACTTGCCCATTTTGTAGCCACGCGCTTCACCGGTCAGGGTGTAGGCGGCCTGGACGTAGAAGCCATCGGCTTCCAGATCGGACTGGGCGCCAGCGGAGTCGGTCTCGCGCTTCATCCACTCACCCTGGATGGAGAACGGGCCGGAGGCGAAAGCGGCTTCCAGGCCGAAGGCGGTGTCGTCATCCCAGAAGGACGTGGCGGAGTTGGTACCGGCCAGTACGGCGCGGTTGCCAAGGTTGCCGGAAGCGTTACCACCGTTGGTGTCCACGCCACGCATGCCCAGACGGGAGCGGTAGCGAACGTCGGCACCGGCTACGTCGTCCAGTTTGCGCTGGGCGAAGTTCACGCCGAAGTGCAGCACGTTGCCGGCTTCGGCCATCGGGGCGAACACGCCACGGGCGTTGAACTGCTTGACGCTGTCGCCTTCGTCGTCGTTGGCGTCCTTGCTGGTCAGGCTGGTGGAAACGTAGCCGTAGTTGCTGATCAGCGCCTGGACCTGAACGCCGAGGCCGTCCTGGTGGGTGTTGGCCCAGTCGATCACTTCGTTCATGGCGTTACGCTCGAGAGCGGTCACCCACTTGGAGCTGGTGGCTTTTTCCAGGCCGAAGTCGGGGTCGAAACGACCGACGCGGATGGTGATCGGGTTGAAGCCGGTGTAGCTGATCGAGGCTTCGTCGAAGTTACCGCTGTTGGCAGCACCGCTGCTGTTGCCGGAGTTCTCGGAGAAGTCATAGGCAACGGCGTAGGCCCAGTCGGTGTAGGCGATGCCGGAGAGTTCCAGGTAGGCGCGGCGGAAGTAGGCAGCGTCGCCGGTGTCGCCGTTGCGGGTGTACAGGCCATCGAAGCGACCGTAGTCGGCTTGCAGGCGGCCACCCAGCTTGAAGGCGAAGGACTTGTCGGTGGTAGCGACTTCAAGGCCGCCCTTGGTCTTGATAACGATGTCGGTGCCGTCGGTGGTGACGGTACCAGCGAAAGCCTGGGCGGAAATGGCCAGAGCCATGGCGCTGGCGGCAAAACCGGCGAAGTGCTTACGGATCATCGAAGATTCCCCTGTTGGTCTTTAGTGCTGGAAAACACCCGAGCGTTGGGCTCGTTCGTGCTGGAGGGGAATGTTGGCGGGGGGTTATTTCAGCTCAGTTGCTTTTAGATAAATGTTTTATGACAAAGGAACTTTTTCATCGCCATTGGAAATATAGGGAAAACCGCTCTAGGACGGACTTTCCAGCCAAGCGAAGCGGCGAGTTGTCGCAGAGGGGTGCGCCGCCGAATATGACAACACGACTGAAATGTTACGGCGCGATGACCTGGCTCAGGGGGCTTCGTTGCGTGCCCGGGCGAGCCGTTCGGCCAGTTGTTCGGCACCTGGCGGGGTTGCTTCGGGCAATTGCCGGAGCACGTCCCGGGTGAGGTGGAGCTGGGCGAGGAAGCGCCGGCAGTGAGGGCAGACCAGCAGGTGCTGGCGCACGCCCAGGCGCTGCACGAAGCCCAGTTGGCCGTCGATGTAGTCGCTGGATCGGGCGACCAGTTCCCGGCAGTTCAGCATTGGCCTGTCTCCTCGAAGTGCTCCAGGGTGGCGAACAGCTTGAGGCGCCCGCGATGCAGCAGCACCCGGACATTGGAGAGCGAAACTTCCAGCAGGTTACAGATATCCTGCAATTCCAGGCCCTGGCGCTCACGCAGCAGCAGCACGCTGCGCTGCAGGTCGGACAGGCTCAGCAGGGTCTTCTCCAGGCACTCGCGCAGCTCCTCCTCGGCCAGCAGGGCCTCGGGGGAATCTTCGTGCCAGGTGGCAGGGCCGGCCAACCAGTGGCCGTCGGCCGCGAAGCGCGTGTCATCCACGGTGCCGTGGGGCGCGGGCAGATCGTCGAGCAGGACTTCGCGGCGGCTCTGCTTGAGGCGGGTGCGGGCGGTGTTGGCGACTATGGTCAGCAGCCAGGTCTTGAGGCTGGAGCGCTGCTGGAAACCGTCCAGGCTGCGCACCACGGCGAGCCAGGCGTCCTGCACCACTTCGTCGGCATGGGGGCTGCCGACGATGGCGAAGGCCACGGCGCGCATGGCGCCCTGGTAGGTATCGATGAGTTCGCGGAACGCCCGCTGCTGCCCCGCCCTGAGGCGCGGCAGCAGTTCGTCGTCCGCGGGAGCGGCCATCAACGCTTGCGCAGGATCACGCTGCCGATGGAGTAGCCGGCACCGAAGGAGCTGAGCACGCCCAGGGCGCCGCTGGGCAGGTCGTCCTGGTACTTGTGGAAGGCGATCACCGAACCGGCGGAGCTGGTGTTGGCGTAGGTGTCGAGGATCACCGGCGCCTCGTGGGCCTCGGCGTCGCGACCCAGCAGCTTGCGGGCGATCAGCAGGTTCATGTTGAGGTTGGCCTGGTGCAGCCAGAAGCGTTTCACGTCGGCGACCTCCAGCTCGTTCTCCTGCAGGTGCGCGGCGATCAGCTCGGCGACCATGGGGCAGACGTCGCGGAACACCTTGCGGCCTTCCTGCACGAACAGCTTGTCGCGGGTACCGATGCCCTCTTCCGCCGCGCGGTTGAGGAAGCCGAAGTTGTTGCGGATGTTGTTGGAGAACTGGGTCAGCAGCTTGGTGCCGACGATGTCGAACTGGTGCTTCGAGGTGGCCTGGTCGGCACGCTCGATGATCACCGCGGTGGCCGCGTCGCCGAAGATGAAGTGGCTGTCGCGGTCGCGGAAGTTCAGGTGGCCGGTGCAGATTTCCGGGTTGACCATGAGGATGGCCCGGGCCTGGCCGGTCTGCACGGCGGTGGTCGCCGCCTGGATGCCGAAGGTGGCCGAGGAGCAGGCGACGTTCATGTCGTAGCCGAAGCCCTGGATGCCCAGCGCGGCCTGGACCTCGATGGCCACTGCCGGGTAGGCACGTTGCAGGTTGGAGCAGGCGACGATCACGCCGTCGATGTCGGCGGCGGTGCGGCCGGCGCGTTCCAGGGCCTGCTTGGCGGCACCGACGGCCATTTCGCAGAGCACGCCCCACTCTTCGTTGGAACGCTCGGGAATGCGCGGAACCATGCGTTGCGGGTCGAGGATGCCGTCCTTGTCCATCACGAAGCGGCTCTGGATCCCCGAGGCCTTCTCGATGAAGGCGACGCTGGATTCGCTCAGCGCCTCGACCTCGCCACGCTCGATGGCAGCGGCGTTCTCGGCATTGAAGGCCTGGACATAGGCGTTGAAGGAAGCCACCAGTTCTTCGTTGGAGATGCTCTGGGACGGGGTGTAAAGGCCGGTGCCACTGATCACGACGTTGTGCACGGTCGATCCTCTCGTTACTGGGCTGTGGGCAGGCACAGCCGGTTGGGCAGTTGGGCGCTGGACGAAGGCTCGGTCAGCGTCGGAAATGGGTCACCTCGCCTGGACGAGGTGGAACAGCGAATCCTTGTTGTGCAGACACGCCGGGCGGTTCACGGCGACGGGGCGGAGGGTTCCTCTCGCGGGTCGCCGCAGGATAGCAACGGCCCCGCCCGCAAGGCGCGAATTCTGCCACAGCGCGGGCTCTTCCGGGGTATCCGCGCCGCTGCGTCAGACCATCGGCCAGCGCCGCCACGAGTGCCTGGAAGGCTGCTCGGCGGGGCTGGAATGCGCCCGGCAGGTAGGATTGATCCTACAAATGCCTCCGTTCGTTGTGGTTATAGATGCTCGGCACGGCACCCGGGACACAGGTGGACGAGTGGGAAAATCGGCTTATGTGCGGCTAAAAAGGCCAAATCGATCGCCCACGGGACGCGAACGGCCGGCTTCTCGGCCGGCCGTCCATAACCTGAGACAAGGCGTCAGAGGCGCTTGAGCAGACGCGCCTGCAACGCCTCCAGCTCCGCCGGATCGGCCTTCTTGCTGGCATGGATGCCCAGGGCCTCGCCCTCGAAACGCGGAACGATGTGCATGTGGATGTGGAACACCGTCTGCCCAGCCGGGGCCCCGTTGAACTGCGCCACCTGCACGCCGGCCGGCTCCAGCTCATCCACCAGCACGCGGGCCAGGCGCTGCACCACGGCCATGACCTTGGCCAGGGCGTCGGGGTCGATATCGAGGATGTTGCGCGCCGCCGAGCGCTTGGGGATCACCAGGGTGTGTCCGTAGGACTGCGGGAAGATATCAAGGAAGGCGAGCACGTCGTCGTCCTCGTAGAGCTTGTAGCAAGGGGCCTCGCCACGAATGATCTGGGCGAAGACGTTCTGCGGATCGTAGGTGCCGTGAAGGCTCATCGTGGCGCTCCATTTGCCGTTTGCTGACCGCGCACCTTAACGCCCGATGCCGCCGGGTTGAACCCCCGCTGCACCTTTCCGGTTTGCAAACCGGCCACGGCGCTTCACCCTTGTGCCCTCGGACCACCCCCGCAAGGAACGCCGCATGACCCGCCAGAAGCCCTCAACGGACATCCTCGAACACAACAGCGCCGCCTGGGACCGCCAGGCCCGGCAGCACTGCGAATGGTCGCGCCCCGTGGACGCCGCCACCGTCGCCGCCGCCCGCGCGGGCGACTGGCAGGTGCGCCTGCCCCCCGGCCCGCTGCCCGCCGGCTGGCTTCCCGAGGTGCGCGGGCTGCGCATCCTCTGCCTGGCCTCGGGCGGCGGCCAGCAGGCCCCGGTGCTGGATGCCTCCGCCGAGCAGCTCGCCCGCGACCGCGAGGTGGCCGAGCGCGACGGCCTGCAGCTGGAGACCCTGCAGGGCGACATGCGCGACCTCTCGGCCCTGGCCGACGCGCGCTTCGACTGCGTGTTCCACCCCATCTCCAACCTCTACGTGCCGGATATCCGCCCCGTCTGGCGCGAATGCTTCCGCGTGCTGCGCCCCGGCGGCCGGCTGCTGTCGAGCTTCTACAACCCGGTGGTGTTCGTCGCCGACCGCGACCCGCAGTACGCCGAGCGGGGCCTGATCAAGCCGCGCTTCACCCTGCCCTATTCCGACCTCGACGACCTGGGCCCGGAGGAACTGGCGGCCAAGCGCGAACGCGGCGAAGCACTGGTGTTCGGCCACAGCCTGGCGCAGCAGATCGGCGGCCAGCTGGAAGCGGGGTTCGTGCTGCGCGGCTTCCACGAAGACGCCCAGCCGAACCCGCGCTTCGTGATCGACAGGTACCTGCCGACCTTCCTCGCCACCTGGGCGGAGAAACCTCTTTAGGGAAGGGGCATCCGCTCGGCAAGAAAGTCCAGCAGCACCCGCACCCGTGTCGGCAGGTACCCGCCCTGACCGACGTACAGCGCGTGAATCGGCTTGCTGTCGCCGGGGTTGTAGTCCTCCAGCACCGCCTGCAGGCGCCCCTCGCGGAGGTCGTCATGCACCTGGAAGCTGGCAAGCCGCGCCAGCCCCAGCCCTGCCAGGGCCAGATGGCGCAAGGCGTCGCCATCGCTGATCAGCAGGTTGCCCCGGGGCGCTTCGTGTTCATCCTCGATGCCCGCGAAAGGCCAGTCACGCCCCGCGCGCTGGTAGTTGAAGTTGAGGCAGTTGTGCCCGGCCAGTTCGGCAGGCGTCACCGGCACGCCGTGGCGGGCCAGGTAGGCAGGCGCCGCCACCACGTGATGAGCCGAGTCGCCGAGCTTGCGTGCCACCAGCCCGGAGTCCTTCAGCGGACCGCTGCGGATCGCCACGTCGGCACGGGTTTCCAGCAGGTCCACCACCGCATCGGTGAGGCTGATGTCGAGGCTCACCTCCGGGTAAAGGGCGAGGAACTCCGGCAGCACCGGGATCAGGTACTGCCGGCCGATGGGCACGTTGCAGCTGATGCGCACCCGCCCATGGGGCCGCGCACTGGCCCCGGCCTCGCGCTCGGCCTCGGCGAGGTCGGCGAGGATGCCCAGGCTGCGCTGGTAGAAGCGCTCGCCTTCCGGCGTCAACCCCAGGCGCCGGGTGGAGCGGTTGAACAGTCGCGCACCAAGCCGCGCCTCCAGCCGCGACACCAGCTTGCTGACCGCCGAAGGTGTCATCCCGCAGGCACGGGCGGCCGTGGTGAAACCGCCGGTTTCCACCACGCGGACGAACACGTCCATCTCGCCGAAGCGGTTGATATCGGGCCGGGACATATGACTTGAACTCACAAGTGATTTGCGCGGAGGCAGTCTATATCAACAAAAAGGGCGTCGATAAGCTGGCCGCCATCGACTAACCCACGGAGCCCGCATCATGCCCGTCGCCCTCTACGCCCTCACCGCCGGTGCCTTCGGCATCGGCGTCACCGAATTCATCATCATGGGATTGTTGCTGGAGGTCGGCGGCGACCTCGGCGTCTCCATTTCCGCCGCCGGCCTGCTGATCTCCGGCTACGCCCTCGGCGTGGTCGCCGGTGCGCCGCTGCTCACCGCTCTCAGCGCACGCTGGCCGCGCAAGACCACCCTGCTGGCGCTGATGGTGATCTTCACCCTCGGCAACCTCGCCTGCGCCCTGGCCCCTGACTACACCACGCTGATGATCGCGCGAGTGCTCACCTCCTTCGCCCACGGCACCTTCTTCGGCGTCGGCTCGGTGGTCGCCACCAGCCTGGTGGCCGCTGACCGCCGCGCCTCGGCCATCGCCGTCATGTTCACCGGCCTCACCGTCGCCACCATCCTCGGCGTGCCCTTCGGCACCTGGCTCGGCCAGGCCATGGGCTGGCGCGCGGCCTTCTGGGCGGTGACCGTGGTCGGTGTGGTGGCGCTGGTGATCATCGCCCTGTTCGTCCCCCGCGACCGCGAGAAGCCCGCCCCCAGCAGCCTGCGCGAAGACTTCCGCGTGCTCGGCCGACCCGCCGTGCTGCTTGGCCTGTTGACCACGGTGCTGGGCTTCGGCGGCGTGTTCACCGTGTTCAGCTACATCGCCCCACTGCTGACCCGCGTCAGCGGCTTCGGCGAAGCGGCGGTCTCTCCGGTGCTGCTGGTGTTCGGCGCCGGCCTGGTGCTGGGCAACCTGCTGGGCGGCCGCCTCGCCGACCGCCGCCTGCTGCCGGCACTCCTCGGCAGCATGGCCGCCCTGGCCGTGGTGCTGGGCCTGATGGGCTTCGTGCTGGAAAACCAGGTCGCGGTGATCGTCTTCACCTTCCTGCTCGGCGTCGCCGGCTTCGCCACCGTGCCGCCACTGCAGATCTGGGTGCTGGAAAAGGCCGAAGGTGCCGGCCAGAGCGTGGCCGCCAGCTTCAACATCGCCGCCTTCAACCTGGGCAACGCCCTGGGCGCCTGGCTCGGAGGCAGCGTCATCGACCAGGGCCCCGGCCTCATCGCCCTGCCCTGGGCCGCCGCCAGCCTGCCGATCCTCGCCCTTGCGGTCGCCCTCTTCGCCCTGCGCCTGGAAAAACGCCGCGACGCCCGCCTGGCCGTGGCCTGAGCCAGCCCAACGAAAAAGGCCGCCGCCGGATCACTCCAGCGGCGGCCTTTTTCTGTGGAGCCTGTCAGTTTCTGACCAGCTCCCCGCCCTCCATAATGACATCGCTCAGATTGATCACTTCGCGACATGCCGCCCAATGGCAGTTCCTGCCGCTGAATTCATACAGAAGGTCCTCCAGGAACACGCCCTTGGTCGAACCGATGCCGCTCTGCTGCACCGTCACCAACCTTGACAGGGAGCGAGCCTCACCTAGCTGCAGACTCTGTGGCGACATCAGCACGTAGTTCTTGATCTGATCACCGGCTTCGTAGGTGACGGGCAGACGATCGTTGCTAGCACGCATCGTCTTGCACATCTCCGACAGCCCATTGGTCACGTCGATGAGCTTGCCGATGTCATTGTCCAGCGTGCTCAGGCTGGAAAACTGGCCGCTCTGGTCGGGGCACCAGAAGGTGATGGTGGTGTTCGAAGGCACCGTGATCATCCTCGGGCGATTTCGGTAGACCCGGCAGAACCCGCCATGTCCGGCGAACACCATGATGTTGCACATGAACACGTCGTCATGAATCTCGGCCAGTTTCATGGGTCACTCCATTGACGGTCGCCGAAGGAAAGACGGCAGGGACAGCGGATTGAACATAGCAGCGCGGATTTCGGGGCGCCAAAGCCATCCGTCCCTTGCTCGCCAGCATTCACTCCACCTGGGAGCGGAAAGGCACCCTGTCGAATCGGTGACGGTTTTCCCTGTAGACGATCCAGCCTGCGAGTCAGGCGACGCGAGGGGACACATCGGCCTCGATTTCCGCACCGTGGTCCAGCTCGGCGACCCGCAGATCGTAAGCGGCCTGCAGGTTGAGCCAGGACTGCGCCTCGCCACCGAAGTAGCGGGCCAGTCGCAGCGCGGTGTCGGCGGAAATGGCGCGTCGTTCCTTGACGATCTCGTGCACGCGCGTGGCTGGAACGCGCAGGGCATTGGCCAACGCATTGACGCTCATGTCCAGCGGTACGAGGAACTCTTCGCGGAGGACCTCACCAGGATGGATGGGGCGCATGCCGTTCTTGAGCATTTTTCTCACCTCAGTGGTAATCGACCATCTCGACGTCGTGGCAGTGGCCCTGCTCGAAACGAAAGCACAGCCGCCACTGGTCGTTGATGCGGATGCTGTACTGCCCTGCGCGATCGCCCTTCAAGGCCTCCAGTCGATTGCCGGGCGGCGAGCGCAGGAAATCGATGGACAGCGCCGACTCGAGCATCTGCAGCTTGCGCTCGGCCTGCGGGCGGATCGCCGCAAAACGTGGAGGGCATCGGGTAGAGCTGACGTGTGTGCTTGCAAGCGAAGGACTTGATCATGCCGGCCAACATATTACGCAACGCGTAATACGCAAGACGGAATAGCCTTCGATCTCCAGTAGAAAGGGAAGCACTGCATGTCAGCGACACCTAGTCGGGGCAAGGGTCACCGTAGGTTGGGTAGAGGAACGAAACCCAACATTTCAATGCCCGGCTCCGCTGCGTTGGGCCTCGCTGCGCTCGGCGCCAACCTACGGGACGGTGCATCGCAATGGCATCGATCGCGGATGAATCCGCTCCCACAGGAGCAGCCGCCCCGTAGCCCGGCTTCAGCCCGGGGAGGCGTCGCGCAGATGGGCCAGCACCTGCTGCACCCGCGCCTCCAGCGGGCCGCTGAGCACGTGATAGCGCCAGCCGCGGCGTTGCAGTTCGGCGTGGTACCAGGCCTGTTGGCGGCGGCGGAAGGTTTCGTCCTGACGGGTGCCGTCCTGCACGAAGGGGAAGTCGTCGGCGCAGAGGAAGGTGTGCGCATAGGGGCGTTCGGCCAGGGTGGCCAGCTCGGCCTCGGCGCGGCCGAACATCGCGTGGCTGTAGAACAGCGTGGTCAGCGCCGAGGTATCGCAGACCAGGTAGCGCCCGGCCTCAAGCGCGGCCTGGTCCTCCCGGGCCACCTGGGTACGGCCGATGTGCAGCAGGTCGTCGTATTCCAGCGCGCCGTCCTTCGCCACCCAGTGCTCGCGGCCGAACTCGGCCACGCAGGGGGCATCGAGTGCTGCGGCCAGGGCGATGGCCAGGCTGCTCTTGCCGGTGGATTCGCCACCGAGCAGGACGATGCGCTCGACGAAGTCGGCGTACACCTCGGGGGCGAGGAAGCCGCGCAAGCCGTGGGGATCGGCGCGCAGCCGGGTGCCGGAGACGGGCACGGCGAGGCGCTGCTGATCGACGCAGACGTGCCGCACCGGGTGGCCGAAGACGCCTGCCAGGTGCGCGGCGAAGCCGTCGCCATAGCTTTCGCTGGTGAACACCGCATCCACCGTGGTGCCGAACACCGTTTGGCAGAACTCGGCGACGAACTGGCGCGGCTCGAACTCGGGGGCGTCGTTGTGGGGCAGGTCGGGCAGGCGCTTGCTCTGCTCGCGCCAGGCCTGGATGCGTGCCGGGGTGACGACTTCCGCCTGCACCCCGGGAAAGCGCAGACGCAGCCAGCGTTCGCGACGCTCGGCATCGCAGCCCGGCAGTTCCGGCAGTGACCAGCAGAGCAGAAACAGCCGCTCGCATTGCCCCAGGGCCGCGCGGATCAGCCGCTCATGGCCCAGGTGCAGCGGCGAGAACTTGCCCACCACCAGGCCGGTGCGAAAGGTCGTGTTCATCTCAGGCCGGCTCCTGCCCGGCCAGGGGCGCGGCGGCCTCGCGCAGCTCACGGCGCCAGCGGTACAGGCCGTACCAGGCGTTGCACCAGAACAGCGTGTAGAGCCCGGCGGTGAGGTACAGCTCGCGGGAGGCGTAGAGCGGCACCGCCAGGGTGTTCACCAGCAGCCAGGCGTACCAGTTCTCCAGGCGCCGACGCATCAGCAGCAGCTGCGCCAGCACGCTGAAGGTCAGCACCAGGGAATCCACCAGCGGTGCATAGGCGTCGGTGAAGTGGTGCAGCAGCGCCCCGTAGGCCAGCGCCACCACCACCGCCAGGGCCGCCATCCACGCCAGCGTGCCTGGCGCGGTGCGGCTCACCGGCAGTTGGGTGCCGGCGTTGCCACGCAACCAGGCCCACCAGCCCAGGGCGCTGGTGATGATGAAGAAACCCTGCAGGGTGACGTCGGCATACAGCTGGGATTCGAAGAACAACCAGCCGAACAGCACGCAGCCGAGGATGCCGCTGGACCAGGTGTGCACGCTGTTGCGCGCGGCCAGCAGCACGGCGATCAGGTTCACCAGGTCGGCGACGAGTTCGAGGGTGGAAGGCATGGGATCGTCCCTGTGGGGTGATGCTGTTCCAGTGGTTCCCCGCGTTCGCGAGGATGACGAGTGCGGGGCGGGTCTTTCGTGAGCGTCATTCCCGCGAACGCGGGAACCCGGCAAACGGCGGTTCAGCCGAAGCGCTTGACCGCGTCCAGCCAGTCCCGCTCCAGGCGCCCCTGCTCCGGGTCGAGCCCCAGGGCCAGCATCGCCTCGCGGTGCGCATCGATCTCGCGGACCATCTGGCTGAGGTCGGAGGTGTTGCCGTCCAGCTGGTGCATCTGGGTCACGCCCAGGTGGTAGAAGCGCAGCAGCTTCATCGCCGCCGGGTCGTTCACGGCGACGCCGGCCTTGACCCGGTGCATCAGGTTGGTGACGCGCATCAGGCTGCGCTTGAGCCCCCAGCCATAGACCGCCGACGCCATGAACGGGCGCGGCCAGAACTGCAGGCGCACCAGGGCCACGGTCACCGCCAGCCCGGCCAGCACGCCGGCCAGGTTCCAGCGGAAGTTGTCGCCACCGGGGGTGCCGAACAGCTGCATGCTGGCGGTGGCGAACAGCATGGCCAGGGCGATGAACAGCACGGCGATGCCGATGGTGATGCGCCGGGTCTTCTCGCGGTACAGCTCGGGGCTCATGGGGCGGATTTCGAACAGCACATCACTCACGGATCAACCCTCCACCTGGGTCCACTGCTTGTTGAGACGCTTGTCGGAGACCGCCATCTTCGTCCCCAGCTGCTGGGCGAAGAGGGACACGCGGTACTCCTCCAGCATCCAGCGGTACAGCACCAGCTCGGGGTCGCGCTTGCCTTCCTGGGCATGCTTGGCCAGGCGCGCCTGGTACTGCTCCCAGTAGCCGGCCAGCTCGCCGGACCAGACGCGGTCGCGCTGCAGTTGGGCGCCGATCTTGTCGAAGCGCTGCTCGATGGCCTTGAGGTAGCGCGGCACTTCCTTCAGCCACTCGGCCGGGGTCTCGCGGACGAAACCGGGATACACCAGGTTGCCCAGCTGCGCCTTGATGTCGTTGAGCGCTACCGCCTGGGCCAGGTCGATGCGGCCCTTGAAGCGCTTCTGCAGGCCATGCCAGAGCTTGAGGATGTCCAGGGTCAGGCGGGCCAGGCGTTCGGCGTGCTCGGCCCAGGCGCCGCGCTTCTTCTCCGCCAGCGAGGCCAGGGCCGCGCCGTCGCGGGGCAGGCTGGCTTCGCCGTCGAGGATGCAGCTGTCGAGGCTGGCCAGGAGGATGTCCTCCACCAGCGCGTCGACCCGGCCCATGTCGCGGTACAGCAGGCCCAACTCGGTCAGGCCCGGCAGCTTGCCGCGCAGGTACTTGGCCGGCTCGGCCAGCTGTTGCAGCAGCAGGCGCTGCAGGGCGCGGCGGTGCTGCCAGTCGGCCTCGGCCTGGGTGGGGAAGCGGCTTTCCTTGACGCTGCCTCCCTCCTCCACCAGCGCCGGGTAGACGGTCATGGAAAGGCCGGCGACCTTCTGCTGGGTCTTCTCCGCCACCTGGGCGAAGCCCTTGGCTTCCACCGGGCGCTGCTCGCCCTGCTTCTGCGGGATGGCCAGGGCGGCCTGGCTGGCCTCGGCGAAGCGCGCGGTCAGCTCGGCCAGATCACGGCCTTCGCCAAGGAACTTGCCGCGCGCATCGACCACCTCGATGTTCATCTTCAGGTGGTGCTCCAGCAGGCCGGCGGCCTCCGCCCAGGCCTCCTCGGGCACGCGGGCGCCGGTCATGCGCTGCAGTTCGCGGCCCAGCGCCTCGGGCAGCGAGCCCTGGGCGAAGGCCAGCTTGGCCAGCGCGGCCTTCACGAAATCCGGCACCGGCACGAAGTTCTTGCGGATGGCCTTGGGCAGGTTGCGCACCAGGGCCACGCACTTGGCTTCCAGCAGGCCGGGCACCAGCCAGTCGAGGCGCTCGGCGGGCAGCTGCGGCAGCAGGGGTGCGGGCACCCGCAGGGTCACGCCGTCACGCGGGTGGCCGGGTTCGAAGTGGTAGTCCAGCGGCAGTTGCAGCTCGCCGATGTGCAGGGTGTCCGGGTACTGCGCGGCGGTGACTTCGCTGGCTTCGCGGGCCAGCACGTCTTCCTCGCGCATGATCAGCAGCTCGGGGTTCTTCGCCCGCTCGCGCTCGTACCACTTCTCGAAGCTGGCGGTCTGGTGGATGTCCTCGGGCAGGCGCGCGGCGTAGTAGCCGAAGAGGGTTTCCTCGTCGGCAAGGATGTCGCGGCGGCGGGCCTTGGCCTCCAGCTCGTCGAGGCGTTCCAGCAACTGGCGGTTGGCGGCCAGGCACTTGGCACGGCTGTGGATCTCGCCCCGCACCAGGCCCTCGCGGATGAACAGTTCGCGGGCCACCGGCGGGTCGATGGGGCCGTAGTGCACCGGGCGCCGGCCGACCACGATCAGCCCGTAGAGGGTGACCTGCTCGTAGGCCACGACCTGGCCACGGCGCTTCTCCCAGTGCGGCTCCAGGTGGTTCTTCTTCACCAGGTGACCGGCCAGGGGTTCCAGCCAGTCGGGGTCGATCTTGGCGACCATGCGCGCGAACAGCTTGGTGGTCTCCACCAGCTCGGCGGCCATGATCCACTGCGGCCGCTTCTTGGCGATCACGGTGGAGGGGTGGATCCAGAAACGCCGTTGGCGGGCGCCGAGGTAGTCGCCGTCCTCGCTCTTCTGGCCGATCTGGCTGAGCAGGCCGGAGAGCAGCGCCTTGTGCACGCGCGGGTAGTCCGCCGGCTCCTTGTTGATGGAGAGCTTGAGCTCGCGGCAGATCAGCGTCAGCTGGCGGTGGGCGTCACGCCACTCGCGCAGGCGCATGTAGTTGAGGAAGTTCTTGCGGCACCAGGTGCGCAATGCGTTGGAGCCCAGCGCCTGGCGCTGCTCCTCGAAGCCGCGCCAGAGGTTGACCAGCGCGGCGAAGTCGGAATCGGTGTCCTTCCATTGCGCGTGGGCCTGGTCGGCGGCCTGCTGGCGCTCCATCGGCCGTTCGCGCGGGTCCTGCACCGAGAGCGCGCTGGTGATCAGCAGCACCTCGTCGAGGCTGCCCTGGCTGGCGCCTTCCAGCACCATGCGGCCCAGACGCGGGTCCACCGGCAGGCGTGCCAGCTGGCGGCCCAGGGGCGTGAGCTGGCCCTCGCGGTTCACTGCCGAGAGCTCCTGCAGCAGGGTGAAGCCGTCGCTCACCGCCTTGCCGTCCGGCGGCTCGATGAAGGGGAAGTCGCTGATTTCGCCAAGGCGCAGGTGGAGCATCTGCAGGATCACCGCCGCCAGGTTGGTGCGCAGGATCTCCGGGTCGGTGAATTCGGGGCGGCCGAGGAAATCCTCCTCGCTGTACAGGCGCACGCAGATGCCCGGCTCGACCCGGCCGCAGCGGCCCTTGCGCTGGTTGGCGCTGGCCTGGGACACGGCCTCGATGGGCAGGCGCTGCACCTTGGCGCGGTAGCTGTAGCGGCTGATGCGCGCGGTGCCGCTGTCGATCACGTAGCGGATGCCGGGCACCGTCAGCGAGGTTTCGGCGACGTTGGTGGCGAGCACGATCTTGCGACCCGGCATGGGCGCGAAGATCTTCTGCTGCTCGGCCGGGGTCAGCCGTGCATAGAGCGGCAGCACCTCGGTGTGGCGCAGGTTGGCCTTGCGCAGCACCTCGGCGGCGTCGCGGATCTCGCGCTCGCCGGGGAGGAACACCAGCACGTCGCCCGGGCGCTTGCCCTCGGCGCGCTCGTGGTCGGCGATCTCGTCCAGGGCGCGGAGGATGCCCTGGTCCACCGACAGGTCGTCGAACAGCGGCTCGCCGTTCTCGTCCACCTCGGCGGCCAGGGGCCGGTACCAGGTGTCCACCGGGTAGGTGCGGCCGGAGACTTCGACGATGGGCGCATCGCCGAAGTGCTTGGAAAAGCGCTCCAGGTCGATGGTCGCCGAGGTGATGATGAGTTTCAGGTCCGGGCGGCGCGGCAGCAGGGTCTTCAGGTAGCCCAGGAGGAAGTCGATGTTCAGGCTGCGCTCGTGGGCCTCGTCGACGATGATCGTGTCGTAGCGCTCGAGCAGGCGGTCGTGCTGGGTCTCGGCCAGGAGGATGCCGTCGGTCATCAGCTTGATCAGGCTGCGCTCGTTGGACTGGTCCTCGAAGCGCACCTGGTAGCCCACCAACTCGCCCAGGGGCGTGCCGATCTCCTCGGCCACGCGGGTCGCCACGCTGCGCGCGGCCAGCCGGCGCGGCTGGGTGTGGCCGATCAGGCCGTGGGTGCCGCGGCCGATCTCCAGGCAGATCTTCGGCAGTTGGGTGGTCTTGCCCGAACCGGTCTCGCCGGCGATCACCAGCACCTGGTGTTTCTCCAGCGCGGCCTTGATCTCGTCGCGCTTGGCGGCGATGGGCAGGGCGTCGTCGTAGCACATGCGCGGCACGCTGGCGCGACGGGCCTCGACCTTGGCGCAGGACGCCTGGAAGCGCTCCAGCCACTGGGCGAACTTGGCCTCGTCCGGCTTCTTGTGCAGCTCGTGGAGCTGGCGACGCAGGCGATGGCGGTCGGCGATCAGGGCGTGATCGAGGTTCTTGTGCAGGGAGGCGATGTCGGTCATCAGGCGCTGGGCAATCGTGGCAAAGGCGCGATTGTCGCAGATTCCGCCCCCGCACCGCACCGGCAAGCGCCCCGCGTGCCGATGGCGCGGCGACGCGGGGTGGGGCGGGGCGGCTCAGCGGGTGGCGGTGATCGGCAGGCTGCGCAGCTCGGCCGGCACGGTGCGCAGGGCCAGGTCCTGGGCCTGCAGGGAATTCCAGGCGAAGCCCTGGAGGGCGCTGCTGCTGTCGTGGTCCAGGCGCGCGGTCTGCTCGCTGGACGGTGCCGGCGGCTGTACGCCGTAGATCAGCGCGTAGAACACCGAGGCGGTCAGGTAGCTGCCGCTGTAGCTCGGGTGGCTGCCGTCCTCGATGAACAGGTGCGGTTGCGGCGTGGCCGCCAGGGCCTGCTTCCAGGCCTGGCCGACCGGGGCCAGCAGGGAATGGGTTTCGTTGGCCAGGCCGGTGTAGACGGCATCGAGCTGCGCCTGCATGGCCGGGTTCGCCTGGCGCGCCCAGGTCAGGTAGAGGATCGGCTGGGCGCCGGCCTTGCGTGCCTCGGCGGCCATCAGGCGCACGTATTTGCGGGTCTTCTCGGGGTTGTCCACCGGCATGGTGCTGAAGTCCTGGATCACCACATAGTCCCAGTGCTGGCTGGCCAGCACCTGCTGCACCACACCACGGTTCCAGTGGGCTTCGAGGCTGGCGCCGCCGAAGGTGACGTCGCGCACGTCCAGCGGGCGCGGCTGGGCAGCGTCGAGGGACATCTGCCGGACCATGCGCGGCAGGTCGTTGTAGAAGGTGTAGCTGTTGCCCACGAACAGCACGCTGAGCGGGCGGCCCGTCACGGCCTGTTGCGAGGCGGAACCGATCACCGGTTTCGCGGACGGGTTTTCAGCGGCCACGGTCGGGCCGACGACGACAACTCCCAGCATCCAGGCCAGGAGGATTCGACGCACATTCATACGCATGGAGGTCCCCCAGGAAAGCGTAACGGCGCGGGTCAGGGGCCCGCGGACCGGCGCAGGTTATGCGAATCCACCGCTGTCGCAATGCTGGCAACGGCCAGGGGCGACGGGAGGTCATACCGTTCGGTAGAGCTAGCGAAGCGGCTGGCCCGGGGGCATGGCAGGTCGCGCCCAGGCTGACTCCGCTCGGTGGAGGTAAAGAGCGACCTCCACCCTACGCATCGATCAGGCCCTGCATGGCGCTGTGTGCCCTTGTGCAGGGGCGACTTCATACCCGCAGCCCGGCACCCTCAGGCGCCAGGAGCGCCCTCCCCTTCCAGCGCCTGCCAGCCGCCACCGAGGGCGCGGTAGAGGTCCACCAGCGCCAGGGCGGCGGCGGTGGCGCTGTCCACCTGTTCGGCCTGGTTGGCCAGCAGCGCGTTCTGCACGCTGAGCACGTTGAGGAAGTCCACCGTGCCCTGGTGGTACTGGCGCTCGGCGTTGTCGAGGGCCACGCGGGCGTGTGCCACCGCCTGGTCCAGACTGGCCTGGCGGCGTTGCTGCGCCTGGTAGGCGCCGAGGGTGTCGTCCACTTCGTGCCAGGCGGCGAGCACCGTGCTGCGGTAGGCGATGGCGGCTTCCTGCTGGCGGGCCTTGCTCAGCTCCAGGGTGCCGCGCCGGCGGCCGCCATCGAACAGCGGCAGGCTCAGGGCCGGGCCGAAGGCGAAGCGCCGGGCGTCCCAGCCCAGGTCGTCCAGCTGCAGGGCCTGGAAGCCGAGGTCGCCGGAGAGGGTGATGCGCGGGTAGAAGTCGCCCTCGGCCACGCCTATTTCGGCGGTGGCGGCGTGCAGGGCGGCTTCGGCGCGGCGAATGTCCGGGCGGCGCTCGGCCAGTTCACTGGGCAGGCCCAGGGGCACCCGTGCCGGGCCCGTGGGAATGGCCGGTGCCTCCCGGGCCGCCAGCTCCTCGCGCAATGCGCCGGGCGGCAGCGCCAGCAGCAGGGCCAGGGCATTGGCCAGCTGCGCCTCGCGCTGACGCAGGGGCGGCAGGCGCGATTCGAGGCTGGCCACCTGGGCCGCCGCTTCGGCCACCTCCAGCTGGGTGGCGACGCCATCGGCCAGGCGGGTGCGGTTCAGCGCCAGGCTGCGCCGGGCGATCTCCAGGTTCTGCAACGTGATGGCCAGGGCGTTCTGCGCGCCACGCAGCTCGATGTAGCGCCGCACGGTTTCCGCCGTCACCGCCAGCAGCACGCCCCGGCGGGTCTCCTCGGAGACTTGGACGCCCGCGTCCGCCGCTTCCACCTCGCGCCTTACCCGGCCCCAGAGGTCCAGCTCCCAGGCCATGTCCAGGCCGCCCTGCCAGAGGCTGTAGGCCGCGCGGCCCGACTCGCCGGAGGGGTCGGAGAGGCCGCGCTGGCTGTTGCGCGCGCGACTGTAGCCGGCACCGAGATCGAAGGCTGGCGCCTGCCCGGCGGCCACGCTGCGACGCGCGGCGCGGCTCTGCTCCACGCGGCTGGCAGCAGTGAGCAGGTCGAGGTTCTCGTGGGTGGCGCGGTGGATAAGCGAAGCCAGCAGCGGGTCGCCGAAGCCCTCCCACCAGCGTTCTTCAAGATCGGCCTGGAGTGCGCGGCTCGGCAGGTCGGCGTCGTCGGCCAGGGTCCAGTTCGCGTCCAGCTCGGCGTCGGGCCGGGTGAAGTCCGGGCCGACGCTGCAGGCGCCGAGGCCCATCGCCAGGACCAGCAGGGTCGCGTGTCGACGCATCTCAGTTCACCCCCGCCAGGGCTTCGGGCTCGCCACGGGTGTCCACGTCGGCTTCCACCGACATGCCCACCCGCAAGCGCGCGGCCAGGGGCTGGCCCTCGTCGAGGCGGACCTTCACCGGGATGCGCTGCACCACCTTGGTGAAGTTGCCGGTGGCGTTGTCCGGGGCGATGGCGGCGAAGGTCACGCCGGTGGCGGGGGCGATGCTCTCGATGCGACCACGCAGCACCTCGCCGGGGAAGCTGTCCACGGTCACCTGCACCACTTGGCCGGGGCGCATGTGGGTGAGCTGGGTTTCCTGGAAGTTGGCGACCACATAGGCACGCGCCAGGGGCACCACCGCCAGCAGCGCCTGGCCGGGGCTGACAAAGGCGCCAACCCGCACCGCGCGGCGGCCGACCATGCCGTCCATGGGCGCGCGCAGCTCGGTGTGGGAAAGGTCCAGCTCGGCGCGTTCGAGGCCGGCGCGGGCCTGTTCCAGGGCGGCCTGGGCGGCGTCGCGCTGGGCGGCGAGCACGTCGGTCTGCTTGCGCGTGGCCGAGAGTGCGGCGGCGTGTTCGGCCTGGCGTGCACGGCTGGTGTCGAAGCGGCTGCGCGCCTGCTGGGCACTCTGCAGGGTGCCGGCGCCCTGCCCGGCCAGGTGCTGGTAGCGCTCCAGCTCGTGACGGGCGAATTCCATTTCGGCGCGGTCCGCCTCCACCGTGGCCTCGGCCTGGCGGATCAACGCGTCCTGCCGTTCCAGGGTGGCCCGGGCATTGGCCAGGCGGGCCTCGGCGCTGGCTACTTCGGCGCGGGCGCCGGACAGCGCGGCGCGGTAGTCGCGGTCGTCGATGCGCGCCAGCAGCTGGCCGGCCGTCACCGGCTGGTTGTCCTCCACCAGCACCTCGCCGATGAAGCCGGAGACCTTGGGCGCCACCAGGGTGAAGTCGGCCTGGACGAAGGCGTCGTTGGTGCCCTCGCCACGGTTGCCGGCGGTGAAGTGCCAGGCGCTCCAGGCGATGAGGCCGGCGCCGGCCAGCAAGGCGCCGGCGATCAGGGGGGTAAGGTTGCGTGTGTCGGTCATGATGAGTCTTCCATTAGCTCGGGGCACGCGGCGGGTAGATGCGCGTGGGCACGAAGGGGATGGCGATGATCAGCGCGGCCGCCAGGACGGCCAGGCACAGGTAGAGGTCGGCGGAGGCCAGCACCGAGGCCTGCTGGTGGAGACGGCGGGCCAGTTGCGCGCCCTCCTCCAGCAGCGGGCCGTTGCCCAGGCGGTCCACCAGCTGGGTGGAGTGCAGGTGCAGGCGCAGGGTGCCGAGGGCCTCCAGCACGCCGCCGGCCAGCACCGCGGCGAAACCCTTGATGGTGTTGAACCAGGCCGAGGCGAAGGGGCCGTCCGGCGGTGTGATGCTGCCGGTGGAGAGCATCAGCAGCGGCAGCACGGCCATGGGCTGGCCGAAGATCTGCAGCGCCTGCACCAGGTAGAAGTCCTCGCGCACCCAGGCCGATGTCAGCCCGGCACCCAGCCAGCAGGCGACGGCGAGCAGGGCCAGGCCGCAGGCCAGCACCCAGCGGCAGTCCACCCAGCGCAGGTTGCACAGGGCCGCCACCAGGGGCAGCGCCAGCAGTTGCGGCAGGGCCACCACCAGGAACACCGGGGCGCTCTGCAGCGGCCGGTAGCCCTGTACCTGGGCCAGGTAGGCGGAGGGCACGCTGATGACCCCGAGCAGCACGAAGAGCACGCCACCCAGCACGAACAGGGCGAAGCTGAGGTTGCGCAGCTTGAGCAGCTGCAGCTTGAAGAAGGGCAGCGGGTGCTTCCATTCGTTGAGCAGGAACAGCACCAGCAACACCGAGCCCCCGCCCAGCAGCAGGCGGATCAGCGGCGACTCGAACCAGTCCAGGCGGTCGCCCTGCACCAGGCCGACCACCAGCATCGACAGCGCAGGGAAACCCAGCAGCAGGCCCAGCCAATCGAACTGGCGGAAGCGTTCCAGGCGCAGCGGGTCCTGGGGCAGCCCCCAGGCGACGGCGGCCAGGGCCAGCAGGCTCAGGGGGATGATCTGCCAGAAGGCCCAGCGCCAGCCGACGAACTCCACCCAGAAGGCCGCCAGCGGCGTGCCCAGGCCAGGGCCGAAGGTGGCGGTCAGGGCGTAGCCGGCCAGGCCGTAGAGCTTGATGTTGGCGGGCAGGAAGCGCAGCGCCACGGTCATCAGCATCGGCGGCAGCGCCCCGCCGGCCAGGCCCTGCAGGGCGCGCAGGGCCATCAGGCACTGCAGGTTGGGCGCCAGGGGGCTGAGCAGGCCCAGCACCATGAAGGCGCCGATGGCCGCGAGGGTGAAGCGGCGCAGGGAGAAGGTCACCGAGAACCAGGGGGCAAAGGCCATGGCGCAGACCGAGGGCGCGGCGTAGAGCGCCAGCAGCCAGGTGCCTGCGTCACGGCCGATGCCCATGGCGCCACGGATATCGGCCAGGGCGACCTTGGTGACGTTCTCGTTGAAGCCGGCCACCAGCACCGCCAGCAACACGCCCACCAGGCCGACGACGATGCGCAGCCCGAAGGGCGTCGTCACCGGTGCGGCGGCGGGCTTGGCGGCAGCCTGGGGCAGGGACAGGGGCGCGTTCATCGGGGCGGTGCTCCGAGGGCGCGCGAGTGCATGCAAGACATGGGGACTTCCGGGTTTCAGGGGTACGCGGAAAGTCTATGGGCGGCCATGGCATGCCGAAAATTGCAATATTTCTAATTTACGAGTGCGCTAGACGCACGACTTAACAAGCGCCCAGCGCGTCGGGGCAAGCCTCGATCAGCCGGGCAGGCCGTCCTCGCAACAGCGCTTGATCAAGGTGCGCAGCCAGCGGTGCGCCGGGTCGCTGTCGAAGCGCGGGTGCCAGGACTGGCGCACCCCCACCGTCGCCAGCGGCAGGGGGATCTCGAAGGCGCGCAGGGGCAGGCCGAGGCGCCGGCAGGTGGCGACCACGGGGTCGGGCATCGGCAGGATCAGGTCGGACTCCAGCATCGCCAGCACGGCGGAGAAGAAGCTGGGGGCGATCATCACCACCTTGCGCGACAGGCCGAGTTCCGCCAGCGCCTGGTCGATGGGGCCCTTCGCCAGGCCCCGGCGCGACACGCTGATGTGCTCGCAGGCGGCGAAGCGCTCGACGTCGAGGGGGCCCTCCAGCAGCGGGTGGCCCTCGCGCACCAGGCCGCTGAAGCGGCATTCGAATAGGCCCTGGGACTTGATCTCCGGCGGCAGGGTGAGCGAGGCGCCCACCATCAGGTCGATGCGCCCGGCACGCAGGGCGTCGTCGTCGCCGTCGATCTCCGGGACGAAGCGCAGCACCGTACCCGGCGCCTCGCGGTGGGCGCGCTCGAACAGGCGACCGCCGTAGCAGACCATGAAGATGTCGTTGGTGCGGATGTTGAAGGTGCGCTCCAGGTTGGCCAGGTCCACCTGGTCGGCATGGAACAGGCCGCTGGCGCGCTCCACCAGGTCGCGCACCTGCTCGCGCAGCTCCAGTGCCCGGGGCGTGGGCACCAGGCCGCGACCGGCGCGCACCAGGATCGGGTCGCCCACCGCCTCGCGGATGCGCGCCAGGGTGCGGCTCATGGCCGGCGCGCTCAGGTGCATGCGCCGCGCCGCCCCGGCGACGCTGCCTTCGTCGAGCAGCACGTCCAGGGCGACCAGCAGGTTGAGATCGGGCAAGGGCATGGGCCGGCTCCAGGGCGGTCGCGAGAGTCGGCACTCTAGCGGGCGGGAAATGGGGCGTCGAGGCATCACAGGCGGGATCGGGCCCATCGCCCGGCACCAAGCTGCGGAGCGGGCCGGCTGCTTCGCGGCAATGGGTTTGGCTCTGTCTGCGTTAAGTGTTGCTAGAGGATTTGAGCCCAGCTGATTGCCGAGTTTTGTTGGTGCTTCTGGTTTCGCCCACCCGGGCGAGTCCCTTTTAACAATCGCCTTAAAAGGAACCAAAAGGGCTTGCCCCATCATCCGGCCCGACTGCGTCGGGTTCCCTCACTCCATCGTTGCTCTGGGGGCCGGCGCGATGGGCCATCCATGGCCTGGCGCGCCTCTCGCGGCATCCATGCCGCTCGTCCCCCGGCGCAACGACTGCGTTCGGCCTCCTGGAGGGGCGTTGGCGGCTGCTCCAACTTTCTTCGCTCGAACCCTCACATTGACGTGCGCAGTAACCCAGCGCACGTTCGTAGGATGGCGTAGAGCGAAGCGAAACCCATGCGGTGGAGGTGGCACGACCCCTTTGGCGCCCGGAAAGGGCCGTGCTTGAGAGTCTGCATTAAAACCACAACAGCTAACGCCGACAGAGCCATGGGTTTCGCAGAGCTCTACCCATCCTACGGAGGCGCACCTGGATGCGACTGCCAGAAAAGAAAAAGCCCCGCAGATGCGGGGCTCGTTCATGCGGAACGGATCAGCCCTTGAGCTTCTTCAGTTCCTGGTCACGGAGTTCACGGCGCAGGATCTTGCCGACGTTGGTGGTCGGCAGGCTGTCGCGGAACTCGACGGCCTTGGGCATCTTGTAGCCGGTGACGTTGGCGCGCATGTGCTGCATCACCTCGTCCTTGGTCAGGCTGGCGCCCGGCTTGACCACCACGAAGACCTTGATCGCCTCGCCGGACTTCTCGTCCGGGATGCCGATGGCGGCGCATTGCAGCACGCCCGGCAGGGTGGCGAGCACGTCTTCGAGCTCGTTCGGGTACACGTTGAAGCCGGAGACCAGGATCATGTCCTTCTTGCGGTCGACGATGCGCATGTAGCCGTCTTCCTGGATCAGGCCGATGTCGCCGGTCTTCAGCCAGCCGTCCGCCGAGAGGATCTCGTCGGTGGCGTCCTGGCGCTGCCAGTAGCCCTTCATCACCTGCGGGCCCTTGACGCACAGCTCGCCGATGGCGCCGATGGCGAGGTCGTTGCCCTCGTCGTCGACCACCTTGCACTGGGTCGAGGGGACCGGGATGCCGATGGTGCCGATCTGGATGCTCTGGAACGGGTTCACCGATACCACCGGGCTGGTCTCGGTCATGCCGAAGCCTTCGCAGATGGCGCAGCCGGTGACGTCCTTCCAGCGCTCGGCCGCGGCCAGTTGCAGGGCCATGCCGCCGGACAGGGTCAGCTTGAGGGCGGAGAAGTCGAGCTTGCGGAAGTCCTCGTTGTTGCACAGGGCGACGAACAGGGTGTTGAGCCCCACGAAGCCGGTGAACTTCCAGTTGCCCAGTTCCTTGACCATGGTCGGCAGGTCGCGCGGGTTGCTGATCAGCACGTTGTGGTTGCCGGTCAGCATCATGGACATGCAATGGAAGGTGAAGGCGTAGATGTGGTACAGCGGCAGCGGCGTGATCAGCACCTCGCAACCTTCGTTGAGGTTGGCGCCCATCAGTGCCTTGCACTGCAGCATGTTGGCGATCAGGTTGCGGTGGGTCAGCATCGCGCCCTTGGCCACGCCCGTGGTGCCGCCGGTGTACTGCAGCACGGCGATGTCGCCCGCAGCCGGGGAGGCATCCTTGACCGGCTTGCCACGGCCCTTGGCCAGGGCATCGTTGAGCTTCACCGCCTGGGGCAGGTGATAGGCCGGGACCATCTTCTTCACGTACTTGACGACGCTGTTGACCAGCAGGCGCTTGAGCGCCGGCAGCATGTCGCCGACTTCGGTGACCACAACGTGCTTGATGCCGGTGCGCGGCAGGACGTCCTGGGCCAGGTGGGCCATGTTGGCCAGGCAGACCAGGGCCTTGGCGCCGGCGTCGTTGAACTGGTGCTCCATCTCCCGCGCGGTGTACAGCGGGTTGGTGTTGACCACGGTGAGGCCGGCGCGCAGGGCACCGAACACGACGATGGGGTACTGCAGCACGTTCGGCAGCTGCACGGCGATGCGATCGCCGGGTTGCAGGTCGGTGTTCTGTTGCAGGTAGGCCGCGAAGGCGCCGGACAGCTCGTAGAGCTCACCGTAAGTGATGGTCTTGCCCAGGTTGCTGAAAGCGGGCTTGTCGGCAAAGCGTTGGCAGGACTCTTTCAATACCGCCTGGATATTGGGGTACGCGTCGGCATTGATTTCCGCAGGAATGCCTGCTGGATACTTGTCCTTCCAGAAATTTTCGGTCATGGAAGCCCACTCCTAAGCAACAGCTGATCTTCACTGCACGAGGCAGTTGTTTGTTGTGTTCTGTGCGGTCGTTTCGGCCCTTTCCAGGGCAAAAAAACGCGCCGAGAGTAGCAGCTTTGCAAATGGGCGACCAGAGCCAAACAAGGCCCGGCGAGTCATTAAAATGACCGAATGCAATGATTCCGGTCATCTTTAGAGTAACGTCCCTAATCGGCGTGCAGAAGGCGTCGCAGAGGGATCGCCATGCATCCGCCGGCCCTCGCGGGCCGGGGATGGGGGACGGGTCAGGCGATGTCGCGCAGCTCGCGACGGAGGATCTTGCCGACCGGCGTCATCGGCAGGGCGTCCTTGAGGACGATGTGCTTGGGCACCTTGTAGCCGGTGAAGTTGGCCTTGCAGTAGGCCTTCAGCTCGTCGACGCTGAGGCCGCCCTCGCGGGCCACGACGAACAGCTTCACCGCCTCGCCGGACTTGTCGTCGGGCACGCCGATGGCCGCGCAGCTGGCCACCTTCGGGTGGGCCATGACCACGTCCTCGATCTCGTTGGGGTAGACGTTGAAGCCGGAGACGATGATCAGGTCCTTCTTGCGGTCGACGATGCGCACGTAGCCGTCCGGGTCGATCACCGCGATGTCGCCGGTCTTCAGCCAGCCTTCGGCGTCGAGCACCTCGGCGGTGGCCTCCTCGCGCTGCCAGTAGCCTTTCATCACCTGCGGGCCCTTGATGCACAGCTCGCCGCGCTCGCCCAGGGGCAGCTCGGCGCCGTCGTCATCGATCACCTTGAAGGCGGTACCCGGCACCGGGATGCCCACGGTGCCCAGGCGGGCCAGGCTGCCGTAGGGGTTGGTGCTGGCCACGGGCGAGGTTTCGGTGAGGCCGTAGCCCTCGACCACGGAGCAGCCGGTCATGGCCTGCCAGCGCTCGGCGGTGGCCTTGACCAGCGCGGTGCCGCCGGAGTTGGTGACCTTGAGGTTGGAGAAGTCCAGGTCCTTGAACTCGGGGTGGTCCATCAGCGCGACGAACAGGGTGTTGAGGCCCAGCAGCGCGGAGAAGCGCCACTTCTTCAGCTCCTTGACGAAGCCGGGGATGTCGCGGGGGTTGGTGATCAGCACGTTGTGGTTGCCGTTGACCATCATGCACATGCAGTTCGCGGTGAAGGCATAGATGTGATAGAGCGGCAGCGGCGCGATCATGATCTCCTGGCCCTGCTTCATCAGCGGCTGGCCGTCCGGGCCCAGCTGCGAGAGGCAGGCGTCCACCTGCTGCATGTTGGCCACCAGGTTGCCGTGGGTGAGCATCGCGCCCTTGGCCACGCCCGTGGTGCCGCCGGTGTACTGCAGCACGGCGATGTCGTCCAGGCCCACCTTCACCGGCTTCAGCGCGTGGCCCTGGCCCTGCTTCAGCGCGGCCTTGAAGGACACGGCCTGGGGCAGGTGGTAGTCCGGCACCATCTTCTTGACCTTCTTCACCACGGTGTTGGCCAGCCAGCCCTTGAGGGCCGGCAGCATGTCGCCCATGCGTGCTTCGATCAGGTAGTCGATCTCGGTATCCGGCAGCACTTCCTGCACCAGCTTGCCGAACAGGTTGACGTAGACCAGCGCGCGCACGCCGGCGTCCTTGAACTGGTGGCGCATCTCGCGGGCGGTGTACAGCGGGTTGGTGTTGACCACGATGAGGCCGGCGCGCAGGGCGCCGAACACGGCGATCGGGTACTGCAGCACGTTGGGCATCTGCACCGCGATGCGGTCGCCCGGCTTGAGGTCGGTGTGCTTCTGCAAGTAGGCGGCGAAGGCGCCGGAGAGGCGGTCGAGCTCGGCGTAGGTCAGGGTGACGCCGAGGTTGCTGAAGGCCGGTCGGTCGGCGAATTTCTTGCAGGAACGTTCGAAGACCTCGATCACCGAGCGATAGGCGGTCAGGTCGATCTGGTCGGGGACGCCAGCAGGGCGTTTGTCGCTCCAGAAATCAGGTTGCATTGTTCTTATCCTCTTTGCCCTGAATGTGTCTGGCCCGCGAGCGGGACTGCCCGGAAATTAGCAGGTCCGCCCCCGTACGCAAATACTCGCGAACGCGTCATAGACAGTGTGAATCTTGCCGCCATCGCCCGTGCCTGAGCGGCCCGCTGCACCTTGACCGGCCATTGCCCGGGCGGTCCCGCAGGGAACCGATCGGTCAGCCACGTGCCGAGCTTTGCGCCGCCAGGCCGCCCGTGCACAATGCGTCGACACCCCAACGCCACAAGGATTGGCCATGCCCCACGATGCTTTCTGGCTCACCGCCAGCGATGGCGCCTCACTGCACGTCAACCGCTGGAGCGGCGATGCCCCGCCAAGGGCCGTGGTGATGGTCGCCCACGGCATGGCCGAACACGGTGGCCGCTACGCACGCCTGGGCCAGGCCCTGGTGGCGGCGGGCCTGGAGCTCTACGTGCACGACCAGCGCGGCCACGGTCGCACCGCCCAGCACGGCATCCTCGGCCTGTACGCCGAGCACGACGGCTGGAACAAGGTGGTCGGCGACCTGGCCAGCCTCAACCACCACATCCGCCAGCAGCATCCGCAGTCGCCGATCGTCCTCCTCGGCCACAGCATGGGCAGCTACATCGGCCAGGCCTACCTGATGCAGCACAGCTGCAGCCTGCAGGGCGCGATCCTCTCCGGCTCCAACTACCAGCCAGTAGGGCTCTACCGCGCCGCCGCCGTGGTGGCACGGCTGGAACGCTGGCGCCAGGGCCCCAACGGCCGCAGCGCACTGATCGAGTTCCTCTCCTTCGGTTCCTTCAACAAGGCCTTCAAGCCCAACCGCACCGCATTCGACTGGCTCAGCCGCGACCCGGACGAAGTGGACAAGTACGTCAACGACCCGCTGTGCGGCTTCCGCTGCACCAACCAGTTGTGGCTCGACCTGCTCGGCGGGCTTCAGACCATCACCCCGGTGAAGAACCTGGCGCAGATCGACCCCGACCTGCCGTTGCTGGTGGTCGGTGGCGCGCGCGACCCGGTCAGCGACGGTCGCCGCCTGGAGGACCTCGCCCGCGCCCTGGGCGAGGCCGGGGTGAAGGACGTGCAACTGAAGATCTACCCCGACGCCCGCCACGAGCTGCTCAACGAGACCAACCGTGACGAGGTGACCGCCCACCTGCTCGACTGGCTGGAGCATGCCCTTGCCCACAGTCGCTACTGCCAACCGAACAAGGAGACCCCATGACCCAGGTAACCAACTTCACCTACGACGCCCTCGAAGTCGGCCAGAAGGCCAGCTATGCCAAGACCGTCGAAGAACGTGACATCCAGCTGTTCGCCGCCCTCTCCGGCGACCGCAACCCGGTGCACCTGGATGCCGAGTACGCGGCCGGCACGATCTTCAAGGAGCGCATCGCCCACGGCATGTTCAGCGGCGCCCTGATCAGCGCGGCCATCGCCTGCGAACTGCCCGGCCCGGGCACCATCTACCTCGGCCAGCAGCTGAAGTTCACCCGCCCGGTGAAGCTCGGCGATGCCCTGACCGTGGAACTGGAAATCCTCGAGAAGCTGCCGAAGAACCGCGTGCGCATCGCCACCCGCGTGTTCAACCAGAACGCCGAGCAGGTGGTGGACGGCGAGGCCGAGGTCCTGGCGCCCAAGCAGTCCCTGGCCATCGAGCTGCCGGAGCTGCCGCCGATCACCATCGGCTGAACCCTGCAGGCAGGATGAAAGAAGCCCGGCAATCGCCGGGCTTTTTCGTTGCGGGGCCCGGCTATCGCTGCGCCTGCGGCTGCTCCCCGACCGTGACGCTGGCGGTCATCCCCGCGCTGAGCCGGATGTCGTCCGGCACCGGGTCGAGCTTGATGCGCACCGGGATGCGCTGGGCCAGGCGCACCCAGTTGAAGGTGGGCTCGACGTTGGCCAGCAATTGGCCGTCGGGGCTGGCGTTGCGGTCGGTGATGCCGCGGCTGATGCTTTCCACCGAGCCGGTCAGGGGGCGACCGGCGCTCATCAGCCAGATCTTCACCGGCGCACCGACGTGGATGCCCGGCAGCTTGGTCTCCTCGAAATAGGCCTGCACATAGAAGGAGGCGTCATCCACCAGCGCCATCACCGGCTGCCCGGCATTGGCGTAGTTGCCCTGGGCCAGGCGCAGGTTGGTGATCTGTCCGCTGCGCGGCGCGCGCACTTCGCTGCGGGCCAGGTTGAGCTCGGCGACCTTCACGTCGGCCTGAGCCTGGCGATATTCGCCCCGGGCGATGTCGGCGGTGATCTGCGCGTTCTCCTTCAGCTCGGCGCTGATCGCCTGCGGCCCCAGGTGGGCGCGGCGAGAGGCCTCGTGCTCGCGCAGGCGCAGCTGCTGCTGGCGCGTCTCGGCCACCGCGCGGGCCTTCTCCAGGGCCGCCAGGTAGCGCTCGCGGTCGACGCTGAGCAGCAGGTCGCCGGCCTTCACCTGCTGGTTGTCATGGACCTTGAGGTCGACGACCCAGCCGGAGACGTCCGGCGAGATCACCACCACGTCGGCCCGGATGCGCGCATCGCGCGTCCAGGGCGAGAGCATGTAGTGCTGCCAGAGGCTCCAGCCACCGACGATGGCGGCGGCGACCAGGGCCAGGGTGATGACGATACGCAGGGTGGAACGCATGGGTTTCTCCTTCACCAGTGCCCGAACCAGGCGACCAGCAACGACAGGACACAGACATACAGGGCACAGTCGAACAGCGCTTCGTGCCAGATCCAGCGCGCCATGCCGACGCGCTGCAGGGCCAGGCGCAGCAGGCCCGTCGCCAGCAGCGCCGCCAGCGCATACATCAGAAAGGGGCTGAGCAGCACGCCGCCCAGGGACCATTCACGCAAGCCCATGGCTCGCCTCCTGTTGTTCACACCATTGGCGCCAGCTCTGCCGCAGCTGCAGCAGGGCCGCCTGGGCCAGGCGCCGGTCGATGCTGGTGCCGGCCTCGCGCAGGGCGCGGATCAGTTGTTCCGAGGGTTCGTCCATCGCACCCGCCAGCGACGCCGCCGGCCCGCGCTCCAGCAGCGGCTCGATGCTGCGCAGGAAACGCGCCTCGCAGGCCTCGACCGAGCGCTCGCCGGCGGCCAGGCAGCGGCGCAGGTGCAGCAGTTCGTCGCCGATGTCGAGGCTGGTGATGCCGTCGTCCCAGCGGTTGCGCGACTGGCTGGGCAGCGCCGGGTAGTGCCGCGCCAGCTGCAGCAGGCGGTCGGCCATGCGCCCGCCGAACCAGTTCTCGGCGCCCGCCAGCGCGCGGTGGGTGAGGCGGCCCAGGTCATGGAAGGTGGCCTTGAGCAGGCGCCGCCCGTGCCAGCCGGGGTTGGTCAGCACGATGACGCGGAACACCAGCACCGCGAAGCCGACGCCCAGGAGGATGGCCATGGCCTCGTTGAGGAACAGCGCCACGTCGTAATGCATGGTGTTCTGCGGTGCGCAAAGCACGATGAAGTGCAGGCAGAAGGAGGTCGAGGTCGCCCCCAGTGCCGGCTTGGCCATGCCCAGGGTGCCGAAGAACAGCGGTACGCCGAGGGCCATGCAGAGCAGCGGGAAGCCGCTCATCTGCGGCAGCACCACCTGGCCGATGAAGAAGGCCACCGGCAGCGCGTAGAGGATGCCGCGCAGGAACATCAGGCCGATCTGCTCGGCGTTCTCGCGGCTGGCGAACAGGCTGCAGACCACGCAGGTGAGGGTCAGCGCGCCCACCGAAGAGGTCCAGGCGGTGGCCAGCCAGAATGACGCCAGGCCGACGAAGGCGACGCTGCTGCGCAGGCCGTAGAGCAAGGCGGTGGGCAGGTCGCGGTGCCAGGACAGCGGCGCGCCGGCATCGTCCGGCGCCTCGCCGCGCTCCACCGCGCGCAGGGCTTGGGCGGCGGCGCGCATCTGCCGCAGCATCACCGCCAGGCGGCCCAGGCAATACTGCTGCACGGGCACCAGGTCATCGGCTTCGGCGGCGTCCAGCAGGCGCTGGCCGAGGGCTTCGCAGGCGGCGTCATCGGGCTCGGCCAGGCATTGCAGCACCTCGTCCATCCAGGGCGCCAGGCGCTCGGCCTCCCCCGCCGACAGTTGCCGCCACTGCCGCGCCACGCCCCGGGCCAGGCGCAGCAGGCTGAGCAAATCGCGGCTGAGCACCCGCAGGGCGGCGGCGCGCTGGCGGCCACGGTTGCCTTCGAACCAGGCGTGCTCGCGCTGGGCGTCCACGGCGACGATGCGCCCCAGCACGCCGAGCAGGCCCTGGCGTTCATGGGGCTCGCCGCGCAACGCCGAACGCGCGGCGGCGATGCCGGCGTTCCAGGCATCGCCGGCCTGGCGCGCCAGCTGGCGCTCCACCCGTTGCGGCCAGACCAGCGCGCTGACGGCGGTGGCGCAGATGATGCCGAGGCAGATCTCGGTGCAGCGCGCCACGGCCTGGTCGAATACGGTCAGCGGATGGGCGATGGCCGGCAGGCCGATGATCGCCACCGTGTAGCCCGCCAGCACGAAGGAGTAGGACCAGGCGCTGCGCAGCATGGTCGAGGCTGCGGTACACAGGCCCAGCCAGGTAGCCAGCGCGAGGATGAACAGCCAGGGCGTCTGCGCGAACAGGGCCATCGCCACCACGGCCATGACGGTGCCGACCAGGGTCCCGAGCAGCCGTGCCAGGCCCTTCTGCACCACCATCCCGGACAGCGGCTGGGCGACGATGAAGGCCGTCATCAGCGCCCATTGCGGCTGCTCCAGGCCGAAGCGCAGCGCGCACCAGAGCGCCAGGCCGCCGCCCAGGAGGGTCTTGATGGCGAACTGGAGAGCCGGGATGTCGGGGGCGAGGAACGCCCGCAGGGAATCGCGCACGCACAGGACCTTGAGGGGAATTGCCAGAAGGATAGGCCGCTTCGGCCGGTGATGAGTTCAACGGAAACAATTATTAGCAAGCTATCTAAATGCCGTCCAGCGGATTATCGAAGCGCCGTTTGAAAATTAATTAAATGCGTATTTAAATAATTCCGTCACCCTCCAGGACCTGCCGCATGACCACACCCCGCGCACCCGGCCGCCCGGCCGGCGAAGCCCAGCAACGTGAACGCCTGCTCGACACCGCCTGCGAAGCCTTCGCCCAGCAGGGCATCAAGGCCAGCAGCCTGCGCGGCATCGCCCAGAGCACCGGGGTGACGCCGGCGATGGTCAACTACTACTTCGGCAACAAGCAGCGCCTGGTGGATGCGGTGGTGGAGGAGCGCTTCCTGCCATTGGTCCGCAACCTGGCCGCGCGCCTGCAGGAGGCCGGCGACGAGCCCCTGGAGCTGGTACGTCTGTTCGTGCGCGGCATCAGCGAAACGGTGGCCGAACAGCCCTGGATACCGCCGCTGTGGGTGCGCGAAATCCTCTGCGAGGGCGGCGTGCTGCGCGAGCTGCTGCCCCAGCGCATCGCCCCGCTGATTCCGATGCTGCTGGCCCAGCGTTTCGCTGCGGCCCAGGCCCGTGGCGCCCTCAACCCGGATCTCGACCCGCGCCTGCTGGTGGTCTCGCTGATCGGCCTGACCATGCTGCCCCACGCCGCTGCGCCGCTCTGGCGCGGCATCTTCGCCAACCCGGAGATCGGCAACGACGCCCTCGTCAACCACACCCTGGCCCTGCTCGAACGCGGCCTGGAGGTATCGCCATGACCGCCCGCACCTTCATTCCAGGCCTCCTCTGCCTGGCCCTGCTGGGCGGTTGCGACCGCCGCGACAGCGAGCCCCTGCTGGGCACCCTGGAGTGGGACCGCATCGGCGTGCCCGCCGAAGCCTCGGAAACCATCCTCGACTGGAAGGTGGCCGAAGGCGACTCGGTGCAGGCCGGGCAGCTGCTCGTGGAGCTGGACCCGCGCCGCCTCGACGCGCGCCTCGACCAGGCGCGCGGCCAGGTGGCCCAGGCCGAGGCGCGCCTGGAAGAACTGAGCAACGGCGCGCGCCAGGAAAGCATCGACGCCGCCCGTGCCATCCTGGTGCGCAACCGCGCCGATGCCACCGAGGCCGGGCGCAACTACCAGCGCGTCGCCGCCCTCTACGCGCGGGGCCAGGTGGCCATCGCCGAGCGCGATCGCGCCCGGGCCAGCCGTGACCAGGCCGACGCCGCGGTGAAGAACGCCGATGCCCAGCTGCGCGAACTCACCAATGGCACCCGCCCGGAACAACTGGCCCAGGCCGCCGCCGAGCTGCAGGCCGCCCGCGCCGCGCTGGCCCGGCTGCAGGTGGATCGCGAGCACCTGAGCGTACGCGCGCCCCGCGCCGGCCGGGTCGACGCCCTGCCCTTCCGCCCCGGCGACCAGCCGCCGGCCAACGCCGAGGTGGTCAGCCTGCTGGTGGGCGAGGCGCCCTATGCGCGGCTGTTCATCCCTGCCCCGGTGCGTTCGCGCATCGCCATCGGCGACCGCCTGCAGGTAGGCGTCGAAGGGGTCGAGGGTCTGTTCACCGGGCGGGTGCGCAGCATCGCCAGCGAGGCCAGCTTCACCCCCTACTACGCCCTGACCGGCAGCGACGCCAGCCGCCTGGTGTACCGCGCCGAACTGGTGCTGGAGGGCGAGGCCGCCGCGCGCCTGCCCGCCGGCCTGCCGCTGCATGCGGAGCGCCCGGGCGATGAATGACGGCGAAGCGGTGATCCGCGCGCGCGGCCTGACCAAGCGTTTCGGCCAGCTGGCGGCGGTGGACGGGCTGAACCTCGAGGTGAACCGCGCCGAGGTGTTCGGCTTCCTCGGCCCCAATGGCTGCGGCAAGTCCACCACCATCCGCATGCTCTGCGGCCTGCTGCTGCCCAGCGAGGGGGAGATCGAGGTGCTCGGCTGCCAGATACCCCGCGACGCTGAGGCGCTGAAGCGACGCATCGGCTACATGACGCAGAAGTTCTCCCTCTACGAGGACCTGACCATCGGCGAGAACCTGGAATTCCTCGCCGCCGTGCAGGGGCTCTCGCGCCCAGAGAGCCGCCGCCGCATCGAGGAGTTGCTCGAGCGCTACTGGCTGGCGGACCGCCGCAAGCAACTCGCCGGCACCCTCAGCGGTGGACAGAAGCAGCGCCTGGCCCTGGCCGGGGCGGTCCTGCACAAGCCGGACCTGCTGCTGCTGGACGAGCCCACCAGCGCGGTGGACCCGCAGTCGCGCCGGGAATTCTGGGATTCGCTGTTCGAGCTGGCCGAGGCCGGCACCACGCTGCTGGTCTCCACCCACTACATGGACGAGGCCGAGCGCTGCACGCGCCTGGGCATCCTCGACGCCGGCCGGCTGGTGGCCGACGGCAGCCCGGCCGAGCTGATGGGCGCCCTGCCCGGCCACCCGCTGCTGATCGAGTGCGCCCAGCCGCGCCAGGCGCAACGGGCGCTGCAGGGGGCCGACGAGGTGATCGCCATGGCCCAGATCGGCGCCTCGCTGCGGGTGCTCAGCGCCGAGGCCAACGCCCGCGAGCGCATCGCCCGGCGCCTGGCCGAGCACCAGGTCGAGGCCGAGGTGAAGGAGACCGAGCCGAACCTGGAGGATGTGTTCGTCACCGTCACCCACCAGCCGTTGCAGAAGGCGGAGGCCGCGCGATGAACCTGCACCGCCTGGGCGCCATCGTCCTCAAGGAACTGCGCCAGTTGCGCCGCGACCGCCTGACCTTCGCCATGATCGTCGGCATCCCCATCATG
Organism: Pseudomonas sp. 57B-090624; assembly: GCF_003234055.1. Lineage (NCBI taxonomy): Bacteria > Pseudomonadati > Pseudomonadota > Gammaproteobacteria > Pseudomonadales > Pseudomonadaceae > Pseudomonas > Pseudomonas sp. 57B-090624. The sequence continues at coordinate 60,327 of NZ_QKRU01000012.1, read as the reverse complement.
CAGCTGGTGCTGTTCGGCTACGCCATCAACATGGATGTGCGCGGCCTCGACGCTGCGGTACTGGACCAGGCGGACACGGCGCGCTCCCGCGAGGCGGTGGCGGAGATCGGCTCCAGCCAGGTGGTGAACTTCCGCTACCACCTGGGCAGCCCCCAGGAGATCGACCGACTGCTGCGCGCCGGGCGCATCAGCGCGGCGCTGGTGGTGCCCCGCGATTTCGAGGCGCGCGTCCAGCGCCAGGACCCGGAGCGCCCGCCGCTGCAACTGGTGGTGGACGGCTCCGACCAGGTGGTGCAGGCCTCGGCCCGCCAGCTGGCGGGCTTTCCGCTGGAGGGCTGGCGCAGCAACCAGGCGATGGCGGTGGTGAACTTCTACAACCCCGAGCGCCTGGCACCGCTGAACACGGTGCCGGGGCTGATCGGGGTGATCCTGACCATGACCATGGTGCTGTTCACCGCCATCGCCCTGGTGCGCGAACGCGAGCGCGGCAACATGGAGATGCTGATCACCACGCCCGTCTCGCCCTGGGAGCTGACCATCGGCAAGGTGCTGCCCTTCGTCGGCATCGGCCTGGTGCAGGTGACGGTGATCCTCATCGTCGGCCTGCTGCTGTTCGAGGTGCCGGTGCGCGGCTCGCTGCTGGAGCTCTACGCGGCGGCGCTGCTGTTCATCTTCGCCAGCCTGACCCTGGGCGTGTTCATCTCCACCCTGGCGCAGAGCCAGTTCCAGGCGATGCAGATGGCCTTCTTCACCTTCCTGCCGCAGATCCTGCTGTCGGGGTTCATGTTCCCCTTCGCCGGCATGCCGCGCATCGCCCAGTGGATCGCCGAGGTGCTGCCGCTCACCCACTTCCTGCGCCTGGCGCGCGGCATCATGCTGCGCAGCGCCACGCTGGCGGAGCTGTGGCTGGAGATGGTCGCGCTGCTGGTGTTCACGGCGGTGATGCTCGGCGTCGCGGTATCGCGGGTGCACAAGCGGCTGGATTGAGAGGCGGGCCTGGGCCCTGTGGGGCGGGGTTCCCGGGCTGCAGCCGGGGCTAAGGGCAAGCGCGCGGTTTCACACGCAGCCGTAGGTCGGGTGCAACCCGACATCGCAGAGCAGGAGCGCGCGGGGGTTCACCCGCCCCACGTGAAGGTTTGAGCCATCACGGAACAAAAATCGTGGACGAAAAAAAGGGCGACCGAAGTCGCCCGAGGTGCCTTGCGTGCCTGTGAACCTGGTGGACTCAAGCCTTGTCGCGCTTGTGCGAGTCCTTCCAGATGAAATATCCGACGCCTGCGAAGAAGGCGACCATCAGACCTACGGTCCCGATACCGGCGAGAACCACTACATCGATGAACATTTGGCTGCCTCCTGCGTTGGCGTTGTGTGTTTCGATGGGTCAAAGGTAGACCCGCGCCGGGCAGGGGAAATTGATCTGGATCAATGGGCGCAGAGCCCCGCCGGCGAGGCCGTCGGGGAACTGATCCAGGTCAATTTAAATGGGGTGCAGCGGAGGGATTCAGCGCTTTTTCGGCTTGCGGGGCTTTTTCGACTTGCCCAGGGGCATGGCCTGCTCGAAGGCGTTGCGCACGTCGTTCAGGCGTTTCTCGTGCAGGTCATGGATGCGTTTTTCACGCTCGGCGCCGAAGTCGACCAGTTTCTCGTCATTGCTCATGAACGGATCCAGCGGAAGGTGAGATTCAGGCGAGGAGCGCAGGGCGTGCGCGTCTTCGCCACCTGGTGTTGCCAATGATGCTGTGTCGGACCGCTCATGACCAGCAGCGCCCCGTGCCCGAGCTGCAACGAGTGACCGATGCGCCCGCTCCCCTTGCGACGCAGATCGAAACGCCGGGTTCCGCCGAGGTTCAACGAAGCGATCAGCGGATCGCGACCGAGCTCTGCCTCGTCGTCGCTGTGCCAGCCCATGGAATCCTGGCCGTCGCGGTAATAGTTGAGCAGCGCGCCGTTGAGTGGCTGGCCGACCGCCGCCTGCACGCGGGCACGGATCTCGGCCAGCAGCGGCGTCCAGGGCAGCGGGCGGTGCACCAGGCCCGAGTAGCGGTAGCTGGCCTCGGCATCGCCGTACCAGGCCAGCAGCCTGGGCACCGGGTAGTCGCGGCCGTGCAGATGGACGCTGGGTTGTTCCCAGGGGGTTTCGGCGACCAGGCGGGCGAACCAGTCGTCGGCTTCTTCGACAGCGAGCCAATGGGGTTCGAAACGCAGCTGGGCGTCGGGCAGGTCGAGTGGGATGTCGTCGAACAGGTCCACGGGGTCAACCGGTAAGGGGCTGGGTGGGAATCATGCGCGCCTCAGACCTCGACATCCACCCACAGCCCCTGGCGCGGGAGCTGCTCGATCACCTCTTCGTCGGCCTGTTTCACATCGCCCTCGGCCAGCTCCTCGGCCGTGTAGCCCCGGCGCTGGCGGCGGCGCTGCTCCTCGCGGAGCAGTTCCTCGGCCTCCTGCGGGTGGCGCCGGTCCAGGCCGATGGCGCTTTCCTCGGAGCCTTCCTTCGCCGGCGTGACAGGCGGGATGTCAGGACGCGGCTTGATCACGTCCTGCTGGGATGTCACGGGAACCAGGCTATGGGGTATCGGCGGCAACATGGTTTCGGCCCTCCTCTGATCAGACTGTCGGCAGGGCGTATCACTACTTTAACGCCGCTCGCTACACTGCAACAGACATATGGAGCGCAAGTCCCGTCGCTCTTGGCACCGCGTTCCGTTAAACTTGCCGGCTTTTTTGCATGGTGGGAGAGACGCATGGCGCAGCAGTACCAACCGGGGCAACGCTGGATCAGTGACAGCGAAGCGGAACTGGGGCTCGGGACCATCCTGGCATCGGATGGACGCCTGCTCACAGTGCTCTACCCGGCCACGGGCGAAACCCGCCAGTACGCCCTGCGCAATGCGCCCCTGACCCGCGTCCGCTTCGCCCCGGGTGACGAGATCACCCATTTCGACGGCTGGAAGCTCACCGTCCAGGAAGTCGACGACATCGACGGCCTGCTGATCTACCACGGCCTCACTGCGCAGCACGAAGAACGCACCCTGCCGGAGACCCAGCTCTCCAACTTCATCCAGTTCCGCCTGGCCAGCGATCGCCTGTTCGCCGGCCAGATCGACCCGATGAACTGGTTCGGCCTGCGCTATCACACCCTGGAGCACCAGAGCCGCCTGCTGCAGTCCCCGCTCTGGGGCCTCGGCGGCGCCCGCGCGCAACCCATCGCCCACCAGTTGCACATCGCCCGTGAGGTGGCCGACCGCATCGCCCCGCGCGTCCTGCTGGCCGACGAAGTGGGCCTGGGCAAGACCATCGAAGCGGGCCTGGTGATCCACCGCCAGCTGCTGTCCGGCCGCGCCAACCGCGTGCTGATCCTGGTACCGGAGAACCTCCAGCACCAGTGGCTGGTGGAAATGCGCCGCCGCTTCAACCTGCAGGTCGCGCTGTTCGACGGCGAGCGCTTCCTCGAGAGCGACGCCAGCAACCCCTTCGAGGACGCGCAGCTGGCGCTGGTATCCCTGGAGTGGCTGAAGGACAGCGAGAAGGCCCAGGATGCCGCCTTCGCCGCCGGCTGGGACCTGCTGGTGGTCGACGAAGCCCACCACCTGGTCTGGCACCCGGAGCAGGCCAGCGACGAATACTGCCTGGTCGAGCAACTGGCCGAGGTCATCCCCGGCGTGCTGCTGCTCACCGCCACCCCGGAGCAGCTTGGCCAGGACAGCCACTTCGCCCGCCTGCGCCTGCTCGATCCGGCGCGCTTCCATGACCTGGAAGCCTTCCGTGCCGAAAGCGCCAACTACAAGCCCATCGCCGAAGCCGTGCAGGAGCTGCTGGACCAGGGCCGCCTGTCACCCGACGCCCACGCCACCATCTCCGGCTTCCTCGGCGCCGAAGGCGAAGCCCTGCTGGCCGCCGTCGCCGATGGCGACAGCGAGGCCGCCGCACGCCTGGTGCGCGAGCTGCTGGACCGCCACGGCACCGGCCGCCTGCTGTTCCGCAACACCCGCGCTGCGGTGCAGGGCTTCCCCGAGCGCAACCTGCACCCCTACCCGCTGCCGAACCCCGTGGAATACATGGAGCTGCCGGTGGGCGAACACCCCGACCTGTACCCGGAAGTCAGCTTCCAGGCGCAGCAGGAAAACGGTGACGAGGCCGAGCGCTGGTGGCGCTTCGACCCGCGCGTCGAATGGCTGATCGACACCCTGAAGATGCTCAAGAAGTTCAAGGTGCTGGTCATCTGTGCCCACGCCGAGACCGCGCTGGACCTGGAAGACGCCCTGCGCGTGCGTTCCGGCATCCCCGCCACCGTGTTCCACGAAGGCATGAGCATCCTCGAGCGCGACCGCGCCGCCGCCTACTTCGCCGACGAGGAATTCGGCGCCCAGGTGCTGATCTGCTCCGAGATCGGCAGCGAAGGCCGCAACTTCCAGTTCGCCCATCACCTGGTGCTGTTCGACCTGCCGGCCCACCCGGACCTGCTGGAACAGCGCATCGGCCGCCTCGACCGCATCGGCCAGAAGCACACCATCCAGCTGCACGTGCCCTACCTGGAAACCAGCCCGCAGGAGCGCCTGTTCCAGTGGTACAACCAGGCACTCAACGCCTTCCTCGCCACCTGCCCCACCGGCAACGCCCTGCAGCACCAGTTCGGCCCGCGCCTGCTGCCGCTGCTGGACGGCGGCGACGACGGCGAATGGCAGGCCCTGGTGGACGAGGCCGAAGCCGAGCGCAAGCGCCTGGAAGGCGAGCTGCACGCCGGCCGCGACCGCCTGCTGGAGCTCAACTCCGGCGGTGCCGGCGAAGGCCAGGCGCTGGTGGAGGCGATCCACGAGCAGGACGACCAGTTCGCCCTGCCCATCTATATGGAGGCCCTGTTCGACGCCTTCGGCATCGACAGCGAGGACCACTCCGAGAACGCCCTGGTGCTCAAGCCGGGCGAGAAGATGCTCGACGCCGGCTTCCCCCTGGGCGACGACGAAGGCGTGACCATCACCTATGACCGCAACCAGGCGCTGTCCCGCGAGGACATGCAGTTCCTCACCTGGGAACACCCCATGGTGCAGGGCGGCATGGACCTGGTGCTGTCCGGCTCCATGGGCAACACCTCGGTGGCGCTGATCAAGAACAAGGCGCTCAAACCCGGCACCGTGCTGCTCGAGCTGCTCTACGTCAGCGAAGTGGTGGCCCCCCGCTCCCTGCAACTGGGCCGCTACCTGCCGCCGGCGGCGCTGCGCTGCCTGCTCGACGCCAACGGCAACGACCTGGCCAGCAAGGTGGCGTTCGACACCCTCAACGACCAGCTGGAAAGCGTGCCGCGCGGCAGCGCCAACAAGTTCGTCCAGGCCCAGCGCGATGTGCTCTCGGCACAGATCCACGCCGCCGAAGCGAAAATCCGCCCGCGTCACGAAGCCCGCGTGGCCGATGCCGTGAAGCGCCTGAGCGCCGAGCTGGACGAGGAACTGGCGCGCATGACCGCCCTCAAGGCCGTCAACCCCAGCGTTCGCGACAGCGAGATCGACGCCCTGCGCAAGCAGCGCGACGACGGCCTGGCGCTGATGGAAAAAGCCGCCCTGCGCCTGGAGGCAATCCGCGTGCTGGTAGCGGGTTGACCGAGGTTCGCGGGAAATGAAAAAGCGCGCTTCGGCGCGCTTTTTCTTTGCCCTACATAACCGCTTCGGCGCCTGTAGGCTGGTCATCTCGTAGGATGGGTAGAGCGAAGCGAAACCCATCGAGCGGAGTTACAGGAAGGGCCCTGCGCCAGGGTTCATCGCGAATGAATTCGCTCCCACGCCGGCTAGACGGCATTCAGGGAACGCCGCCCTTATCCACAAGACATAGGCCTCAGGCCGGCACCGCATTGACGCTGCCCGTCTCCAGCCCCGCGCGCATGCTGCGGGCATCGCGGCCGAAGCAGCGGGCGGCCAGGAGCAGCGCCAGCATGGTCAGGCCCAGGGCCACGGGAATCAGGTACATGGCGTCGTGCAGGCCGATGGCCTTGAACTGCTCGGTCATCTCGCTGGCGCCGGCGGCGTACATCGCGGCGTGGGCGAAGTGGTCGGACAGGAGCCCCACCACCACCGGGCCGAGGCCACCGCCGAGCAGGTAGAGGCCGGCGAAGAACAGCGCCATTGCCGTGGCCCGCAGGCGCGGCTCGATCACGTCCTGGATGGCGGTGTAGACGCAGGTATAGAAGGTGTAGGCGAACAGCCAGCCGATGCTGAACACACCGACGAAGAGACCGATCTCGATGCGCCCGGAGAACAACGCGAAACCGGTGGCGAGGGTGGCGACCAGCATGCTGCCGGTGGCCAGCAGCAGGCGGCCACGCTCGGACTTCTCGTGGGCCTTGTCGGCCAGCCAGCCACCGACGGTCAGGCCGATCAGCCCGGTGACCCCGCAGATCACCCCGGTGGCCACGGCCGCGCTCTGCAGCGGCAGCAGGAAGTAGCGCTGCAGCATCGGCACCATGAAGGAGTTGCAGGCATAGGTGGCGAAGTTGAAGGTGAGGCCGGCCAGGGTCAGCCACCAGAAGGTGCGGATCGCCAGGACCCGCCGCAGCGGCTTGTCCACGGGCGAGAGGTCGACCTTGACCGATTCCGCGGCCCCCCGGGCCGGTTCCTTGATGAAGAACATGAACAGCGCCAGGATCAGCCCCGGGATCGCGGCGATGACGAAGGGCGCACGCCAGCTGCCGAAGGCCTGGACCATGGCGCCGATGGTGAAGAAGGCCAGCACCAGGCCCAGCGGCAGGCCGAGCATGAAGATGCCCATGGCGCGGGCGCGCTTGTTGGCCGGGAACAGGTCACCGATCAGCGAGTTGGCGGCCGGCGCGTAGCTGGCCTCACCGATGCCTACGCCCATGCGGATCAGCAGGAAGCTCCAGAAATTCCACGCCAGGGCGTTGACCGCCGTGAGGCCACTCCACACCGCCAGGCCCCAGCCCATGATCTTCTTGCGCGAACCGGTGTCGGCCATGCGCCCGAGCGGCAGGCCGGCGATGGCGTAGACGAGGGTGAAGGCGGTACCGATCAGGCCGAGCTGGAAGTCGCTCAGGCTCCACTCGTGGCGCACCGGCTCGATGATGATGGCCGGGATGGTGCGGTCGAAGAAGTTGAACAGGTTGGCAAGGAACAGCAGGAACAGAACGCGCCAGGCGTTCGCCGCCTGGGGGGAAGGCTGCAAAGGCTGCATGGGGTCGGTCTCGATTGTTGTTATCTGCCTGGCAAACCGCCTGCCAGGCTTGTAAGCCGCAATCTAGACCTTGCGGCCGTGTCCTGTCTGCGAACATTCGCAAGCGTTATGTAGGACAATCCAACACTGCCGCCGAATGATGGAAGCCGGACGGGAACCACCCCCCTCCATGGGCGTGACGCCCGTCCGACCGCCTCACGCCCTCAGCGCGCCTTGAATGCGGGCAGCCAGCCCAGGCTCTCCCCGGTCGGCTTGCCCGGCCGGTACTCGGCGGCCAGCCAGCCGGCGTAGCCACTCTCCACCAGCGCATCGAGCAGGGGCGGGAAATCCACCGAGCCCGAGCCCGGCTCGGCACGGCCGGGGCAATCGGCGAACTGCACATGGGCGATGGACCCCGCCAGCAGGCGGATGCCGGCGACCACGTCCAGCTCCTGGCGGGCCATGTGGTACAGGTCGAACTGCGCGGCGACGTTCGGCCGGCCTACGGCACGCAGCAGTTCATCCAGGTGCTCCGGCGTATTGATCAGGAAGCCCGGCATGTCGATCGGGTTGATGGCTTCGACCAGCACCCGGATGCCCAGCGGATGGAGGGTGTCGGCGGCCTTGCGCAGGTTCGCCTCCAGGGTCGCCAGGGCCGTCTCGCGGTCGAGCCCCTCGACCAGGCGGCCAGGCAGCACGTTGACGAACAGCGGGTTGACCACCGCCGCGTAGGCGTAGGCCTGGCGCAGCGCGGCATCGAACGCGTCCTGGCGCGCCGGCACCGCCGCCAGGCCCGGGCCGCCCTGCAGCAGGTCGGCGGCGGGCAGGTTGATCAGCAGCAGCGGCAGGCCGGCCTGGTCCAGTGCGGCCTTGAGCTCGCCGGCCGGCAATTCGTAGGGAAACTGGATTTCCACCGCCCCGAAGCCCGCAGCGGCGGCGGCGCCGATGCGTTCGATCAGCGGCAGCTCGGTGAACAGCATGGAGAGGTTGGCGGCGATCTTCATGGCTGCTCCTCGCGGTACATCTCCACCAGCGTCGCGGGATCACGCGCCAGGTTGCCCTGGCTGCCGTGCAGGCGCATCAGTTGCGCGGCCAGGCCGCTCATGGGGGTGGCGCTGCCCTCCTCGCGGGACAGCTTGACGGCGGTGTCCAGGTCCTTGAGCAGGGTGCGCACGTGCCACTTGATCGGTTCGAAGCGGCTCTCGGCCATCTGCGGCGCGAGGATCTGCAGCGGCCTGGAATCGGCGAAACCACCCGCGAGCGCGGGGGCCAGCAGGCTGGCGTCGACGCCGGACCTTTCCGCGAGCGCCACCACTTCGGCGATCACCAGGGCGTTGCACGCGACGATCATCTGGTTGCACACCTTGGTCACCTGGCCGGCACCGACCTCGCCCATGCGCGTCAATCGCTGGCCGAGATGGGCCAGTATCGGGCGCACGCGCTCCACATCCTCCTCCCGACCGCCGGCCATGATCGCCAGGGTGCCTGCCTCGGCACCCGGCGTGCCGCCGGAAACCGGTGCATCCACCCAGCGCATGCCGGTGCGGCGCTCGAGTTCGGCCGCCATCTCCCGGGTGGCCGCCGGCTCCAGGCTGGAGAAATCCACCAGCAACTGCCCGGGCCGCGCACCTTCGACGATGCCGCCCGGGCCGAAGACCACCTCGCGCACCACGGCCGTATCGGCCAGGCAGAGCATGACGATATCGGCCTGCGCGCAGAGTGCAGCGGGGCTGTCCACACGGCGTGCGCACAAGGCTTGGAGGGGGGCGCATTTCTCGGCGCTGCGGTTCCACACCGACAGCGGGTAGCCGGCGGCGAGCAGGCGACGGGTCATCGGCAGGCCCATCAGGCCGATGCCGGCGAAGGCGATGCTGGGAAGGGTCATGCAGGTGGGCTCCGGAAAACGGGTGCCCAATCTAAACCCAACGGTCAGGCTGTGCACGTCTCCCGGGAAGCCGGATCGCGCACCACCATCGAGCACCCGGTAACACCATGCCCCAGATCAGGGCACCGAAATGCTCAACGCCCGTCCTTGTGCAGGCGATCGAGGTCCACCGGCTCGCCCGGCTCGACCTGTAATGGCCCACGGACGTCTTCGAACATCGCATCGAACGCCTCGTGGTCACGCAGGATGGGGCCGGCATCCGGAGGCCGGCCATGCTTCATGGCGATGCGCGACACGACGCTGGCGAAGTCGAAGGCGGCATCGCGGCGCAACGCGAAACCCTCCTCGAAACGCTCGCCGTCGACCTCCCCCAGCAGGCGGAACAGCAACAGCGTGCCCTCCTGCTCGTCATGGCGGGCCTGGCAAGGGAGATCGAGGTGAATCCGGGCTGGCCGGACAGGCCAGGAGGTCGCTGCGATGCAGGTGGCCGGGCTTGAACAGGGAGGCACTCCCGAGGGGAAGGCAGGCTTCGGTCGCAGCCGCCTGGACCGGCAGGAGCGCCGCAGGACTCCCTTCGATCAGTGCCGGGTCGGCGCCTCGTCACGCTCCTGGATCAGCACCCAGGGGGCGACCACCACGGCCCAGAGCTTGGGATCGCGCGCCAGCAGGTCCTGGGCGCGGGTCTCCTCGACCTTGCTCAGCGCACCACGGCCCAGCAGCTCGGCAACCTTGGGCTTGTCGTCCTCGGCCACGGCCAGGGCCACGCCGACCAGGTCCTCGGCGCCCTCGACCCAGAGCAGCGCGCCCCGTGCGAAGAAGGGCTGCAGCTCCTCCCAGGTGATGGCGGCGGTCTCGCCAAGCAGCTTGGCATAGAGGGTGCTTGAGGAATCGTTCATGGCTTGCTCTGAGTGGGAAAGTAACGGTTGCAGGGCGGGCAATGATAACCAACGCCTGCCGTCTTGTTCACAAGTCCAGCCAGACGCTTCCTGCTCCAATCGGGGCACGCCGTTTTTCTATACGTTTGTTGTGATTAAGCGACATAGGAACATTCACCCCCCATGTGTCGGCTTTTCAAGCCGCAAATCGGCACTCTACACTGTACCGGTACAGTTGCCGCGGGATATGGCGGGGTGGAAAAAGGACCCTGTCCTGTAGGCAATCAGGACAAAAACAACGAAAAACATAAGAGTGGAGCACTATGAACAAGGCTACCAAGCAGATTTCCAAACTGTTCGCCGCCATGGCCCTCGCCGGTGTTGCCAGCTACTCCGTAGCCGCCGACACCATCAAGATCGCCCTGGCCGGCCCGGTAACGGGTGCTGTCGCCCAGTACGGTGAGATGCAATTCATCGGCGCCAAGATGGCGATCGAGCAGATCAACAAGGCTGGCGGCGTGAACGGCGCTCAACTGGAAGGCGTGGTGTACGACGACGCCTGCGACCCGAAACAAGCGGTCGCCGTAGCCAACAAGATCGTCAACGATGGCGTGAAGTACGTCGTCGGCCACCTGTGCTCCAGCTCCACCCAGCCCGCCTCCGACATCTATGAAGACGAAGGCATCCTGATGATCACCGCGGCGTCCACCAGCCCGGAAATCACCTCCCGTGGCTACCAGCTGGTCTTCCGCACCATCGGCCTGGACAGCCTGCAAGGCCCGACCGCCGGCAACTTCATCGCTGACCACATCAAGCCGAAGACCGTCGCCGTCATCCACGACAAGCAGCAGTACGGCGAAGGCATCGCCACGGCCGTGAAGCAGACCCTGGAAGCCAAGGGCGGCAAGGTCGCCCTGTTCGAAGGCATCAACGCCGGCGACAAGGACTTCTCCGCCCTGATCGCCAAGCTGAAGCAGGCCAACGTCGACTTCGTCTACTACGGCGGCTACCACCCGGAACTGGGCCTGCTGCTGCGCCAGTCGGCTGAAAAAGGCCTGAAGGCCCGCTTCATGGGTCCGGAAGGCGTGGGCAACAAGGAAATCTCGGCCATCGCCGGCCCGGCCTCCGAAGGCCTGCTGGTCACCCTGCCGAAGTCCTTCGACCAGGATCCGAAGAACCAGGCCCTGGTTGACGCCTTCAAGGCCAAGAACGAAGACCCCACCGGCCCGTTCGTGTTCCCGGCCTACGCCGCCGTGCAAGTGATTGCCGAAGGCATCAAGAAAGCCGGCGAGGACGACACCGCCAAAGTGGCCGCAGCCCTGCGCGCCAACAGCTTCGCCACCCCCACCGGCAACCTCTCCTTCGACGAGAAGGGCGATCTGAAGGACTTCAGCTTCGTGGTTTACGAATGGCACAAGGACGGCACCAAAACCGAAGCCAAATAAGCTTCCCGCCTTAGCCCAGAGCCCACTGCGAGAGCAGTGGGCTTTGTTTATTCGAGATTTGCGGGCTCCGCTGCGCCACAAGCGCCGCTTTACGTGATGCCCGAGGAGTTGGGGAATGCCTGATCTCTATCACTACCTGCAACAGCTGGTTAACGGCCTGACCGTTGGCAGCACCTATGCCCTGATCGCCATCGGCTACACCATGGTCTACGGCATCATCGGCATGATCAACTTCGCCCATGGCGAGGTTTACATGATTGGCTCGTACGTGGCCTTCATCGTAATCGCCGGACTCACCATGTTCGGTATCGACAGTCTGCCCATCGTCATGATCGCGGCCTTCTCCGCGAGCATCATCGTCGCCAGTGCCTACGGCTACAGCATCGAACGGGTCGCCTACCGGCCGCTGCGCGGCAGCAACCGCCTGATCCCGCTGATCTCCGCCATCGGCATGTCGATATTCCTGCAGAACGAGGTCCTGCTCGCGCAGGATTCCAAGGACAAGGCGATTCCCAACCTGATCCCGGGGAACTTCGTGTTCGGCGAAAGCACCATGAACGGGGTCACCATCTCGTACATGCAGGTGCTGATCTTCGTCGTCACCTTCCTGGTGATGATGGGCCTCACCCTGTTCATCTCCCGCTCGCGCCTGGGCCGTGCCTGCCGCGCCTGCGCGGAAGACATCCGCATGGCCAACCTGCTGGGGATCAACACCAACAACATCATCGCCCTCACCTTCGTCATCGGCGCCACCCTGGCCGCCGTCGCCGCGGTGCTGCTGGGCATGCAGTACGGCGTGATCAACCCGCACCTGGGCTTCCTCGCCGGCATCAAGGCCTTCACCGCCGCGGTACTCGGCGGCATCGGCAGCATCCCGGGCGCCATGCTCGGCGGCCTGGTCCTGGGCGTGGCCGAAGCCTTCGGCGCCGACATCTTCGGTGACCAGTACAAGGACGTCGTGGCCTTCAGCCTGCTGGTCCTGGTGCTGCTGTTCCGACCCACCGGCATCCTCGGTCGTCCGGAGGTCGAAAAAGTATGATCAGCCAGAAATCCCTCAAGACCGCGTTCTTCAGCGCGCTGCTGGTCTTGGCCGTCGCCTACCCGGTCCTGGGCCTGAAGCTCAGCACCGTGGGCATCAGCCTGCAGGTACAGGGCGCGAGCCCCGCCGTGCTCTGGACCATCGCCGGCTGCGCCATCGCCATGTTCTTCTGGCAGCTGTTCCGCACCCGCCTGATGGGCGCCTGGGACAGCGCGCCGAAGGTGCCGAAGCTCTCCAGCAAGGCGAGCAACTTCCTCACCCTGCCCTCCACCCAGCGCTGGATCATCCTCGGCCTGATCGTGGTCGCCCTCGCCTGGCCGTTCTTCGGCTCGCGCGGTGCGGTGGACATCGCCACGCTGATCCTGATCTACGTGATGCTCGGCCTCGGCCTGAACATCGTGGTCGGCCTCGCCGGCCTGCTGGACCTGGGCTACGTCGGCTTCTACGCCGTGGGCGCCTATAGCTACGCGCTGCTGTCGCACTACTACGGCCTGGGCTTCTGGGTGTGCCTGCCGATCGCCGGCCTGATGGCGGCCTTCTTCGGCTTCATCCTCGGCTTCCCGGTGCTGCGCCTGCGCGGTGACTACCTGGCCATCGTGACCCTCGGCTTCGGCGAGATCATCCGCATCCTGCTGCGCAACCTCACCGAGATCACCGGCGGCCCCAACGGCATCAGCAACATCGAGAAGCCCAGCCTGTTCGGCCTCTCCTTCGAGCGCCGCGCGGCCGAAGGCATGCAGACCTTCCACGAGTACTTCGGCATCGCCTACAACTCGGTGAACAAGGTGGTGTTCCTCTACCTGATCGCCCTGCTGCTGGTGCTGCTGACGCTGTTCGTGATCAACCGCCTCCTGCGCATGCCCATCGGCCGTGCCTGGGAAGCGCTGCGCGAAGACGAGATCGCCTGCCGCGCACTGGGCATGAACCCCACCATCATCAAGCTCTCCGCATTCACCCTGGGCGCCTGCTTCGCCGGTTTCGCCGGCAGCTTCTTCGCCGCCCGCCAAGGCCTGGTGACCCCCGAATCCTTCACCTTCATCGAGTCGGCGATCATCCTCGCCATCGTCGTGCTGGGTGGCATGGGTTCGCAGCTGGGGATCATCCTCGCTGCGGTGGTGATGATCCTGCTGCCGGAACTCGCCCGTGAATTCAACGAGTACCGCATGCTGATGTTCGGCGCCCTGATGGTGCTGATGATGATCTGGCGTCCGCAGGGCCTGCTGCCCATGCAACGTCCCCACCTGGAGCTGAAGTGATGAGCCGCCCGATTCTCGAAGTAAGCGGCCTCTCCATGCGTTTCGGCGGCCTCCTGGCCGTCAACGGCGTGGCACTGTCCGTCCAAGAAAAACAGGTGGTCTCGATGATCGGCCCGAACGGCGCCGGCAAGACCACCGTGTTCAACTGCCTGACCGGCTTCTACCAGCCCACCGGCGGCAGCATCCGCCTCGACGGTGAGCAGATCGAAGGCCTGCCGGGCCACAAGATCGCCCGCAAGGGCGTGGTGCGTACCTTCCAGAACGTCCGCCTGTTCAAGGAAATGACCGCTGTCGAGAACCTGCTGGTCGCCCAGCATCGTCACCTCAACACCAATTTCCTGTCCGGCCTGTTCAAGACCCCGGGCTTCCGCAGGAGCGAGCGCGAGGCCATGGACTACGCCGCGCACTGGCTGGAGCAGGTCAACCTGACCGACGTCGCCAACCGCCCGGCGGGCACCCTCGCCTACGGCCAGCAGCGTCGCCTGGAGATCGCCCGCTGCATGATGACGCGCCCGCGCATCCTCATGCTCGACGAGCCGGCCGCCGGCCTCAACCCGCGCGAGACCGAGGACCTCAAGGCCCTGATCGCCCTGCTGCGCAACGAGTACAACGTCACCGTGCTGCTGATCGAGCACGACATGCACCTGGTCATGAGCATTTCCGACCATATCTACGTGATCAACCAGGGCACCCCCCTGGCCGACGGTACGCCGGAGCAGATCCGCAGCAACCCGGATGTGATCAAAGCCTATCTGGGGGAGGCCTGAGCCATGCTGAGTTTCGACAAGGTTTCCACCTTCTACGGCAAGGTCCAGGCGCTGCACGAGGTCAGCATGGAAGTCAGCCGTGGCGAGATCGTCACCCTGATCGGCGCCAACGGCGCCGGCAAGTCGACCCTGCTGATGACCCTCTGCGGCTCGCCGCGCGCGGCCAGCGGCAGCATCCGCTATCTGGGCGAGGAACTGGTCGGCCAGGAATCCAGCGACATCATGCGCAAGAGCATCGCGGTGGTGCCGGAAGGCCGCCGCGTGTTCGCCCGCCTGACCGTCGAGGAGAACCTGGCCATGGGCGGTTTCTTCACGCCCAAGGGTGACTACGACGAGCAGATGGACAAGATCCTCGGCCTCTTCCCGCGCCTCAAGGAACGCTTCGAGCAACGCGCCGGCACCATGTCCGGCGGTGAACAGCAGATGCTCGCCATCGGCCGCGCGCTGATGAGCAAGCCGCAACTGCTGCTGCTCGACGAACCCTCCCTGGGCCTGGCACCGATCATCATCCAGCAGATCTTCGACATCATCGAACAGCTGCGCCGTGATGGCGTGACCGTGTTCCTCGTCGAGCAGAACGCCAACCAGGCGCTCAAGCTGGCGGATCGCGGCTACGTGCTGGAGAACGGGCGGATCGTCATGCAGGGCACCGGTGAAGCCCTGCTCACCGACCCCAAGGTGCGCGACGCCTACCTGGGCGGCTGATCCCCGCTGCAATACGACAACGGCCCCTTTCGGGGCCGTTTTCATTGGTGCCGGAAACAAGGGCCGGGAGCCATACCGCAGGTTGGCGCCGAGCGCAGCGAGGCCCGACATCAGGCTGCCCGCCCCGCTGCGCTGGGTTTCTCAGACGTAGGATGGGTAGAGCGCAGCGAAACCCATGCTGAGCAGGAGCCCTCTACAGCCCCAACCTGTCCAGCGCCTGGCGGCTGCGCTCGAACCAGTCCAGCAGATACTCCATCAGCACCTGGGTGCGCCGGGGCAGGCCGCCCTGGTAGGGATGCACGAGGAACACCGGTGACTGCCGCGTCTGGTAGCCACGCAACAGCCACTGCAGGCGGCCGTCGGCCAGTTCGTCATGGAGCATGTAGGACGGCAAGCGGGCGATACCGGCACCGGACAGCGCCGCCTTCTTCAACAGGCTGTAGTGGTTGCTCGCCAGGTTGCCCGCCACCTTCACCCGCTCCAGCTGGTGCTGGCGGTGATAGAGCCATTCCTCGAAGCCGGCGTAATGAGTGTTGAGCAGGCACTGGTGCCCGGCCAGGTCCGCCGGTGCCTGGGGCTCGCCATGGCGGGCCAGGTACGCGGGCGCGGCGCAGGTGATCTCCTCCAGGGAGAACAGCGGCCGCGCCACCAGGCGCTCGTCCAGGTGCGGACCGGAGCGCACCCCCAGGTCATAGCCCTCCCCCACCAGGTCGCGGTAGCTGTTGCTCAGGTCCAGCTCCACCCGCACGTCGGGATGACGGCGAGTGAACTCCAGCAACAGCGCATCGAAGAAGGTCTCGCCCAGGGACACCGGCACCGTGATGCGCACCCGTCCGGCGATCTCCTCCTGCAGGCGCTGCACCGCCTGGCGTGCCCGGTTGGCCTGGGCCAGCAACGCCTGGGCCTCGGGCAGCAGCGCGGCGCCGGCGGCGGTCAGGTCCAGCCGTCGCGTGGTGCGGTGCAGCAGGGTGGCGCCGAGGCCCTGCTCCAGCTGGCGCATACGCTTGGACAGTTGGCCCTTGCTGCACCCCAGGCGCTCGGCGGCGCCGGTGAAGCTGCCCACCTCCAGCAGCACGGCGAAGGCCGCCAGGTCATCCATCTCGCTCATGCAGAGCCCCTCACTGTTTCCATATGAGAACCACAGGTTTCCGATTGACTGGATTATCGACAACAAAAGCGACTCTACACTGGCTTCAGTCATCCACACACACAGGAATCGACCCCATGAAGATCATCCTCATCGGCGCCAGCGGCACCATCGGCCAGGCCATCGACGACGAACTGAAGGCACGCCACGAGATCATCCGCGTCGGCCACAGCAGCGGCGACTTCCAGGTGGACATCCGCGACGCTGCGTCGATCCGCCGCCTGTTCGAGCAGACCGGCCGCTTCGACGCGCTGATCAGCGCCACCGGCAAGGTGCACTTCGGCGCGCTGGCGGAGATGGGCGAGGCACAGTTCGCCGTGGGCCTGGCGGACAAGCTGATGGGCCAGGTGAACCTGGTGCTGATCGGCCGCGAATTCGCCAACGACGGCGCCTCCTTCACCCTCACCTCGGGCGTGCTCAGCGACGACCCGATCCGCGCCGGCGCCTCGGCGAGCATGGTCAACGGCGCCATCGACAGCTTCGTGAAAAGCGCCGCCATCGAACTGCCGCGCGGCCTGCGCATCAACAGCGTCAGCCCCACGGTGATCGAGGAGGCGCTGCCGTCCTACGGCCCCTTCTTCCGGGGCTACAAGGCCGTGCCCGCGGCCCTCGCCGCCCTGGCCTATGCCAAGAGCGCCGAGGGCGCGCAGACCGGCCAGGTGTACCGCGTCTGGTAGGGCTCAGGCCTCGCCGGCGTAGCACACCGGCGAGCTGGACGGGCCTTCGCGGTCCAGTTCCTCCTCGAGGAACTCGGCCAGCACCCGGGCGTTATTGGCCTGCTCGTCCTTGGCGGCGAACAGCAGCGTCAGCCGGCCTTCCCGGGCCATCTGCAACAGGCTATGCCAGTGCTCGGGGTGGGCCGCGAGCTCGTCGCGATAGCGCAGGCGAAATTGATCGAACAGCGCCGGGTCGTGGCAAAAGTCCCGGCGCAGCGCGGTCGAGGGCGCCACGTCGCGCAGCCAGGCGTCGAGTGCCAGCGCCTCCTTGCGGCAGCCCCGTGGCCACAGCCTGTCGACCAGTACCCGACGCCCATCGTCGTCGCGCCGCTCCTCGTAGACCCGCCTGCACTGGATCATCGCGCCTCCCTTGAGATAGTCGATGCGCCCCGGTAACGTGGCCGCTTCCTTAAGGAGGCCCCCCGAATGCGCGTTGTCCGCCCACTGCTTTTCAGTCTGCTCCCCCTCTTCGCCGGCTGCCAGGTGTTCTCCACCGACGACGCCCCCGCGCCGCTGGCACCGCGTACCCAGGGTGAACTGAGCGCGGACGCCGGGCGCCTGCTGCTGCGCCCCTGCGCCGAGCAGCGCCGCTTCGTGGTCGCCGACAGCGGCGCCACCGGCATTCTCCAGGAAGCCGCCACCCTGCTGGACGACGGCCCCGGCCCGCTGTTCGCCGACCTGCGCGGCAACCTCGGCGCCGCCAAGGGCGCCGACGGCCAGATGGACGTCACCCAGCTCTATCGCCTGCAACGCGAAGGCCACGGCTGCGAGGACCTGAACTTCAAGCGCCTGCTGCTGCGCGCCAGCGGCCACGAGCCGGAGTGGAACGTCAACGTCAACGCCAAGGGCCTGGTGCTGGAACAGCTCGGCCAGGAGCCGGTCGCGCTCCCCTACATGGAAGAGCAACTGCCCGACGGCCGCTTCAACCTCACCAGCGAAGCCAACGGCAAGCGCATCGAACTCTGGGTCGCCCCGCAGCGCTGCGTCGACTCCATGAGCGGCTCGGTGCAGCATCTCTCCGCCGAACTGCGCCTGGACGGCAAGCCCCTGCGTGGCTGCGCCTACTTCGGTGGCTCGCGCAACGAGTGACCCCTGCCCGGCCGACCCCGGCCGGGCCGCTTTCCCGCTGCACACTCGGCCGCCATAACCGGGCGGCCGGGGCGCGCCATCAGCGACGACCTCCTAAGCTTGTCCATGGACAAGCACAAGGAGAACGACATGCTGCGCATCGCACTGAACGGATATGGCCGCATCGGCCGCGCCCTGGTCCGCGCCCTGTTCGAACGGGGCCTCGACGCCCGCGTGCGGATCGAGGCGATCAACGACCTCGGCGACGCCGCCACCCTCGCCCACCTCACCCGCTTCGACTCCACCTTCGGCCGCTTCGCCTGCCCCGTGAAGCTGAACGGCGACCGCATGGACATCGGCCTGCAGTCGATCCGCCTGCTCGCCGAACGCGACCCGGTGCGGCTGCCCTGGAGCGAACTGGGCGTCGACCTGGTGCTGGAGTGCTCCGGGCGCATGAAGAGCCGTGAGCAGGTCGAGCGCCACCTGGCTGCCGGCGCCCCCCGGGTGCTGCTCTCGCACCCGCTGGACAGCGCCGACCTGACCCTGGTCTACGGCGTCAACCACGCGCTGCTGGGCGACCAGCGCATCGTTTCCAACGCCTCCTGCACCACCAACTGCCTGGCCCCCCTGGCCCAGGTGCTGCACCAGGCGTTCGGCATCCGCAGCGGTTTGGTGACCACGGTGCACGCCTACACCAACGATCAGAACCTGCTGGACAAGACCCACGACGACCTCTACCGCGCCCGCGCCGCCGCCCTGTCGATGATCCCCACCGGCACCGGTGCGGCGCGCGCCATCGGCCTGGTCATCCCCGAGCTGGCCGGGCGCCTGGACGGCATGGCGGTGCGGGTGCCGACGCCCAACGTCTCGCTGGTGGACCTGAGTTTCATCGCCGAACGCCCGGCCAGCCGCGAGGCGGTCAACGCGGCCCTGCGCGAGGGTGCCGCGCGGATGCCCGCCGGGGTCATGGAATGCAACGAGGAGGCGCTGGTCTCCACCGACTTCAACGGCCACCCGGTCTCCTGCGTGGCGGACCTCGCCCACACCCGCGTGCAGGGCGAACTGGTCAAGGTGCTGGCCTGGTACGACAACGAATGGGCCTTCGCCAACCGCATGCTCGACGTGATGCTGGCCTGGCTGGAGCGCTGAGCCTCAACCCACCCGCAGATGACAGAGCGTCGTGCGCCGCGAACCGGTGGCACGGCGCTCCGGGTCATCGAAGGTACGCACCTCGCGGAACCCCGCCTTGCGCATCATCCCCGCCGAGCCCGCGTTTTCCTCGTGCCGCTCGATGAACACATCGCCCACGCCCTGAGCCGCCAGGCGCTCGACCACCGCCGCCAGCAACCGCGAGCCCAGGCCGCGCCCGGCCAGTTCACGGTGCACCACGGCCTCGCAGATGTAGGCGCGGGGCAGGTCGCCACGGGCCGCGTCCTGGTCCTCGGCGAAGCCCTCGCACCGATAGAAGGTGACGAAGCCGGCCAGGCGTCCCGCCTCCTCGGCCAGGTGCGCCTGCACACGCCCCTCGGCGATACCGGCCAGGTGCTCGCGCACCTCCGCTTCGGGCAGGAAGTTCCAGGGGTTGGGACCATGCTCGAAGAGGAAGCCGGCGAGCGAGTCGATGTCCTGCGCCTGGGCGGCGCGCAGCTGGATGCCGGCCGTCATCTCAGAGGCCCGCCAGCTGGATGGAGTCGGGCAGCGCCACGCCCTGCTCCGCACATGCCGCGATGGTCGCGATCAGCGGGGCCAGGTCGTAACCCTGGGCCTGCACCCAGGCATCATCGTAGTAGGTGGTGGCGTAGCGCTCGCCGCCGTCGCAGAGGATGGCGACCACCGAGCCCTTCTCCCCCGCCGCGACCATGCGCAGGCCCACCAGCAGCGCGCCCACCAGGTTGGTGCCGCTGGAACCGCCGACGCGCCGCCCGAGGCGCTGGGCCAGGTAGCGCATGGCGGCCAGGGACAGCGCGTCCGGCACCTTGGCCATGGCGTCGATCACCTCCGGCAGGAAGGACGCCTCCACGCGTGGCCGGCCGATGCCCTCGATGCGCGAGCCGCAGTCCAGGGTCAGGCTGCGGTCGCCGCTGCGGTAGGCATCGAAGAACACCGAGCGCTCGGCGTCGGCGCAGAACACCCGGGTGCGATGCTGGCGATAGCGCACGTAGCGGCCCAGGGTCGCCAGGGTGCCGCCGGTGCCGGGGCTGGAGACCAGCCAGGCGGGCTCGGGGAAATGCTCGTGGCGCAGCTGCTGGAAGATCGACTCGGCGATGTTGTTGTTCGCCCGCCAGTCGGTGGCCCGTTCGGCGTAGGTGAACTGGTCCATGAAGTGGCCGCCGCTTTCGCGGGCCAGGCGTTCGGATTCGGCGTGGATCTGCGTCGGGTCGTCCACCAGGTGGCTGCGCCCGCCGTAGAAGGCGATCTGGGCGATCTTTTCCCGCGAGGTGGAGGCCGGCACCACGGCGATGAAGGGCAGGCCCAGCAGGCGGGCGAAATAGGCTTCGGAAATCGCCGTCGAACCGCTGGAGGCCTCGATCACCGGTGCGCCCGGCTTCAGCCGGCCGTTACACAGCGCATAGAGGAACAGCGAGCGCGCCAGGCGGTGCTTGAGGCTGCCGGTGGGGTGGCTCGACTCGTCCTTGAAGTACAGCTCGATACCCGGAAGACCCGGGAGCTCCAGGGGGATCAGGTGGGTATCGGCGCTGCGCTGGAAGTCCGCCTCGATGATGCGCAGGGCTTCGCGGGTCCAGCTACGGATGTCTTGCATGACGACCTCTCAGTCCAGGATGCCGGCGGGAGCCGGAGGAGCGCTGCGCCACTGGCTCAGGGCCACCCCGGCGAAGACCAGGGCGGCGGCGCCGAGCTGCATGGGGCTGAGGCGCTCGTCCAGCAGGAGCATGGCGAAGATCAGGGTGAACACCGGGATCAGGTTGATGAACCCCGATGCCTGGCTGGCCGGCAGGCGGCCCACGCCGAAGTTGTACAGCCCATAGGCGCCGACGGTCACCACCACGCCCAGGTAGAGCATCGAGCCGATGGCCAGTGCGCCGGGCGCTTGCGGCAGCGGGGCGGTCAACACGGCGACGGGCAGGAAGAACAGCGCGCCGATGAACGCCTGCATCGCGGTGAGCAGGAACACCGAATAGCGCGCCGACAAATGCTTGAGCAGCAGGGTGTAGCCGGTGGCGCAGACCATGGCGAGGAATTCGTAGAAGTTGCCCAGCAACGGCGCCGTGGCGTGCGCGTCCGCCTCGCCGGCCAGGCTCAGCCACACCGCGCCGGCCACCGCCAGGAGAAAGCCCGCCAGGGTGGTGCGGGTGATGCGTTCACGGAGGAAGACATAGGCGCCGACGGCCACCAGCAGGGGCAGCAGCGCGGTGATCATCCCCGCCTGGGCGGCGCTGGTGTGCTGCAGCGCCAGGGCCTCGAAGATGAAGTACAGGCAGGGTTCGCAAGCGGCGAGGCCGAGGAAGTATTTCCAGTCCCCGGGCCGCGGATCGCACTCACCGCGCCAGCGCCACGCGAGCAGGAAGACCAGGCTGCCGAATGCCATGCGCGCGAAGATCACCCACATGGGTGCCACTTCGCGGAAGGCCAGCTTGAGGGCGATGAAGGAGCTGCCCCACAAGGCCATGGCCAGAACCAGGCAGGCGACCGCCACCCAACGACCTTGCTGCGCCATCGCCTGCCTCCGGGAAAATCACAAGTCTAGGCGCCGGGCCGGCGCCACGACAGGCACAGCAAGGGGATAAAACTGTTACTGCTCCCAGGGCTTGCCCCGGGTGCGGGGCGTCAGCGGCAACTGTTGCAGCACTGCCGCCTTGGCCAGCATGTAGGCACTGACCGGGGCGCTGATGAAGAGGAACAGGCTGATCAGCAGCTCGTGCAGGCTGAGGCCTTCGCGGGTCGTCGAGAAGTAGATCAGCGAAGCCACCACCAGGCTGCCGACGCCCAGGGTGGTCGCCTTGGTCGGCCCGTGCAGGCGCATGAAGAAATCCGGCAGGCGGAACAGGCCGATGGCGCCGATCAGCACGAAGGCAGCGCCCAGCAGGAGGAACAGCGAGATGAGGATCTCGGCCCAGAGGGCCAGTGGTGCGGCGTTCATTCGATGACGTCTCCTCGCAGCATGTACTTGGCCACCGCCACGGTGCCGACGAAGCCGAGCACGGCGATCAGCAGCGCCACTTCGAAGTAGAGGGTGGTGCCCTGCCAGATGCCCAGCAGGATGATCAGGGCGATGGCGGTGACGTAGAGGGTGTCCAGCGCCAGTACCCGGTCCGGCAGGCAGGGGCCCCGGACCAGGCGGGCCAGGGTCAGCAGCAAGGCCACCACCAGCAGCCCCAGGCACAGGGGGATCACGTAGGCGAGCATGGGAAGACCTCCTTGAGGGGCGCCTCGTAGCGCGACTTGATCTCGGCGATGAGCGCCGCCTCGTCCGGCACGTCGAGGGCGTGCACCAGCAGGGTCCGACGGTCCGACGAGAGGTCGGCGGAGACCGAGCCCGGGGTCAGCGACACCACGCACACCAGGATGCTGATGGCCATCTCGTTGTCCAGGTCGATGGGCACCTCGACGAAGGCCGGGCGCAGCCTGTGCAGCGGACCCAGGGTCTGGCGCGCGACCTGGAAGTTGGCCACCAGGATGTCCCACATCACCAACAGCACGAAACGCACCAGCAGGGTCGGGTGCCATTCCCGGGGGCGTTCGATCATCAGCGGGTTGCACAGCAACGGGATGGCCACGCCGAGCAGGCCGCCCAGCAGCCAGTGGCCGAGGGCGACCGAGTCGACCAGCAGCAGCCAGACCAGCAGCAACAGCAGGCTCATGGTCGGATGGGGCAGGAGGCGACGGATCATGGCGTCGCTCCTGGCAGGCTCACCTGCCGGTAGAGGTCGACCTCATGCAGCTGCACGGCGGTGGCCTGGACGTAATCCAAAAGCGGCGCGGCGAAGGCCACCAGCAGCAAGGTGGTGGCCAGCAGCGCCAGGGTCGCCAGCAGGCGGCCACGATCCAGCTCGGCGCTGCCCAACGTGTCGTTGCCCACTCGCCAGAACAGCGTGCTGCCGGCGCGGCTGAGGGCAACCAGGCAGAGCAGGCTGCCGCCGAGCAGCAGCGACCACAGCAACGCCGCCTGCACACCGGGCGCCACCGCCTTGAGCAGCAGCACCTTGCCGATGAAACCTGACAAGGGCGGCAGGCCGGCCACGGCGATGGCGCCGAAGAAGAAGGCGCCCCCCAGCAGGTGCGGGTTCATCAGCGCCGGGCCCTGCACCAGCAGGCCGGCCTTGTCGCCGCGCTGGCGGGCGATCAGGTCGGCGAGCAGGAACATCCCGCCCGCCACCCAGGTGCTGTGCAGCAGGTAGAACAGCGCCGCCGCCAGGGATTCGGGCGTGCCCAGCGCGACGGCGGCCAGCAGCGTGCCCGCGGAGAGCAGCACCAGATAGGCCACCAGCGCCGGCAGGCGGGTGGCAGCGAGGGCGCCGATCGCCGCAAGGGCCATGGTCGCCAGGGCCAGGGGCCAGAGCCAGGCGAGGGCGAGATCGGCCAGCGCGCCGGCCCCGGCGCCGAACACCAGCAGGTAGATGCGCACGATGGAGTAGACGCCGACCTTGGTCATGATCGCGAACAGCGCCGCCACCGGCGCGCTGGCGGCCGAATAGGCACGCGGCAGCCAGAAGTGCAGCGGCAGGAGCGCGGCCTTGAGGGCGAAGACCACCAGCAGGAGCAGGCCGGCGGCGGCCAGCAAGGGTGCGCTGTCGGCATCGGCCTGGGCCACCTTGATGGAAAGATCGCTCATGTTCAGGGTGCCGGTGACGCCATAGAGCACGCCGATCGCGATCAGGAAGAAGGCCGAGCCCACCAGGTTGAGCACCACGTAGTGCAGCCCGGCCCGCACCCGCTCCGCGCCACCGCCGTGGAACAGCAGCGCATAGGAGGCGATCAGCATGATCTCGAAGAACACGAAGAGGTTGAACAGGTCGCCCGTCAGGAAGGCGCCGTTGATGCCCAGCAACTGGAGTTGCAGCAACGCGTGGAAGCGCAGGCCGCGACGGTCGTCGCCACGCACCGCATAGAGCACCACGGCGCTGCCGAGCACGGCGGTGGCCAGCAGCATCAGCGCGGCGAGGCGATCGAGCAGCAGGACGATGCCGAACGGCGGTTGCCAGCCCCCCAGGGCGTAGATCTGCAGCTGGCCATCGTCGGCGCGGGCCATCAGCAGCAGCGCCAGCGGCACCAGGGCCAGGGTGGCGATGACCGAGATGCCGCGCTTGAGCCGCTCCAGGGACGGCAGCATCAGCAGCAGCGCCCCGGCGAACATCGGGATGAGGATCGGCAGGATGGACAGGTGACTCATCGCCCCTCCCCGTCCGCGCGGCCATCCACGTGGTCGTTGCCCAGCTCCCCCACGCCGCGCAGCGCCAGGGTCACCACGAAGGCGGTCATGGCGAAGCCGATGACGATGGCGGTGAGCACCAGCGCCTGGGGCAGCGGGTCGGCGTAGTGCCCGCCGCTGCCGATCACCGCGGCGTCGCCGGCGAGGCGCCCCATGGCGAAGAGGAACAGGTTGACGGCGTAGGACAGCAGGGTCAGCCCCAGCACCACGGGAAAGGTGCGAGCACGCAGCAGCAGGTAGATGCCGCTGGCGGTGAGCAGGCCAAGGGTGACGGCGAACAGGGCCTCCATCAGTGGATCTCCTCGGTGATTGGCGGGTGCAGGCTGAGCTTGCCGAGGCCGGCCAGCATCAGCATGACGGCCCCGACCACGGCCAGGTAAACGCCCAGGTCGAAGAACAGTGCGGTGGCCAGCTCGATCTCACCCACCAGCGGCAGGTGGAAATGATCGAAGGCCGAGGTCAGGAAGGGGGCGCCGAACACCAGGCTGCCCAGCCCGGTGAGGCCGGCGATCATCACCCCGGCGCCGGCCAGGCGCTGGTAGCGCAGCGGCCGACGCGCCTCGACCCAGGCCGAGCCGCTGGCGATGTATTGCAGGATCAGTGCGGAGGCGGTGATCAGCCCGGCGATGAAGCCACCGCCAGGCAGGTTGTGCCCACGCAGGAAAATGAAGGCGGACACCAGCAGCGCCAGCGGCAGCAGCAGGCGCGAGAGGGTCTCGAGGATCAGCGGCCGGCTGGAGCGCGCCCAGTTGCGGCCCTGGGGATCGCAGGTGGGGTTGGTCAGGCGCAGGCCGGAAAGCAGCGCGTGGACACCGACGGCGGCGATGGCCAGGACGGTGATCTCGCCCAGGGTATCGAAGCCACGGAAATCCACGAGGATGACGTTCACCGCGTTGTGTCCACCGCCACCGCCCACGGCGTTCTCCAGGAAGAAGTCGGCGATGGTCTGGTAGGGCCGGGTCATCACCGCATAGGCCAGCACGCCGACCACGCCGCCCCCGCCGAGTGCCAGCAGCAGGTCGCGCAGGCGGCGCGTCATCGAGCTTTCACGGGGCGTGCGCGAGGGCAGGTAGTACATGGCCAGCATCAGCAGGACCATGGTCACCACCTCCACCGAGAGCTGGGTCAACGCCAGGTCGGGGGCGGAGAAACGGGCGAAGGCCAGGGCCACCAGCAGCCCGCCGACACCGAGCACCAGCAGGGCCACCAGGCGCTGGCGGTGGAACACGGCGGTCAGCACTGCAGTCGCAGAGAGCACCAGCATGCCCACCATGGCGGCGCCATCCAGCGGCATCGGCGGTCGTGAGCCGGTCAGGTGGGAAAGCGGCCAAAGCGACACGCCCACCACCACCAGCGCCGCCAGCACCAGCAGGGCCAGGTAACGCTGTTGCGAGCCGTTCTCCAGGCAGTCGGTCAGGCGGGTGGCCCCGCGCACCACGCGCTGCATCGCCGCCTCGAACACCAGCTTGGCGTCGGCGTCGGGCAGCCCCGCGTACCAGCGGAACAGCGGCTTGCGCCCGACATAGAGCAGTACGCCGCCGAGCAGCGCCACGCAGCTCATCGCCAGCGGCAGGTTGAGGCCGTGCCAGATCGCCAGGCTGTACTCGGGCAGCTCGCCCCCCAGGCTGGCACTGGCGGCCACGGCGAGCAGCGGCGCCACGGTGAAGTTGGGCGCCATGCCCACCAGCACGCAAAGCGCGACGAGGATCTCCACCGGCACCTTCATGTAGCGCGGCGGCTCATGGGGCGGGAATTTCGGCAGCGGCTTGGGCTCACCGTTGAAGAACACGTCATGAACGAAGCGCAGCGAATAGGCCACGGAGAACACGCCCGCCAGGGTCGCGCCCAGCGGCAGCAGCCAGTGCAGGCCGCCGGCCATGTCCTGGCTGAGGGCCTCGCCGAAGAACATCTCCTTGCTGAGGAAGCCATTGAGCAGCGGCACCCCAGCCATCGCCAGGGACGCCACCATCGCCAGCACTGCGGTGTGCGGCAGGTAGCGCCACATGCCGTTGATCAGGCGCATGTCGCGGCTGCCGGTCTCGTGGTCGATGATCCCGGCGGCCATGAACAGTGAGGCCTTGAAGGTGGCGTGGTTGATGATGTGGAACACCGCCGCGACGTTGGACATCGGCGAGTCGAGGCCGAACAGCAGGGTGATCAGGCCCAGGTGGCTGATGGTCGAGTACGCCAGCAGGCCCTTGAGGTCATGCTGGAAGAGCGCCATCGTCGCGCCCAGCAGCAGGGTCGCCAGGCCGCTGATGCTCACCAGGTAGAACCACCAGTCGGTGCCGGCCAGCGCCGGGTAGAGCCGCGCAAGGAGGAAGACGCCGGCCTTGACCATGGTCGCCGAGTGCAGGTACGCGGACACCGGGGTCGGCGCCGCCATCGCGTGGGGCAGCCAGAAGTGGAAGGGGAACTGCGCCGACTTGGTCAGCGCGCCCAGCAGCACCAGGCACAGCAGCAGCGGATAGAGCGCGTGGGCCCGGGTGCGATCGCCCGCAGCCAGCACATCGCTCAGCTCGAAGCTGCCGGCCACGTGGCCCAGCAGCAGGATGCCCGCCAGCAACGCGAGGCCTCCGGCGCCGGTCACCGTCAGCGCCATGCGCGCCCCCTTGCGGGCATCCGAGCGATGGCCCCAGAAGCCGATCAGCAGGAAGGACGACAGGCTGGTGGCTTCCCAGAACACCAGCATCAGCAGCAGGTTCTCCGAGAGCACCACACCGAGCATCGCGCCCATGAACAGCTGCAGGAAGGCGAAGAAGCGCCCGATGGGCTCGCGCTCGGACAGGTAGTAGCGGGCGTAGAGGATCACCAGAAGGCCGATGCCGAGGATCAGCAGCGCGAAGAGGAAACCCAGGCCATCGAGACGCAGGCTGAAGTTCAAGCCCAGGCCGGGCAGCCAGGGCAGGACCAGCTTCAGGGTCTCCCCGGCCAGCACGCCGGGCGCCTGGGTCAGCAGCAGGGCCAGGCCTGCCAGCGGTGCCAGGGCAGCGGCGAGCGACGCCTGGTTACGTCCCAGGCGCTCGGCGAACAGGGGCAGCAGTGCGCCCAGGAAGGGCAGCGCGACAATCAGCGCCAGATACATCGATGATCCTCCTTACTTGGCCTCGTCCAGCGCTGAGGACCGGCGTGGCGAAACTCGACGATTATCCATAACTATCGATTGCCGAACATGCATTGAATTATTTCAAAAAACTAGCAAAAGCCCGCCGCCTCCGAAAGAGGGGGCCGCGCATTGCAGCGCGGCCGCCTCTCTCGGAGGTAGCACGGGAGAGTAGAGACGAAACGGGAAGGATTCGCCCGTGGCGGGCGAACCGGGATCAGTGGGAGACGCGGCTGGTACCGTTGACGGTCATGATGCGCACGCGCTCGCCTACGCGGAAGATTTCGTTTTCCTGCACTTCCTGTACATAGGCACGCATGGAGCCATCGTCCTCGCGAACGGTGATCTCGACGCCCTGGGTACGGGTCAGGCCTTCTTCGGTCGCGGCGCCCAGCAGGCCGCCGGCGACCGCGCCGATAACCGCCGCTACCACGCTGCCACGCCCGCCACCGATGGCGCTGCCGCCGACACCACCCACGACCGCACCGGCACCTGCGCCGATCGGGGTCTTGGTGCCTTCGATCTTCACCGGACGCAGCGACTCGATGGTGCCCATGCGCACGGTCTGCACCTGGCGTGCTTCGTCGCGCGAATAGGTGTCTCCGGTCAGGCTCGACTGACAGCCGCCCAGAAGCATCGCTACCGCAGAGAACGAAGCGACTAGCAGAACGGATTTACGCATAGCATTTCCTCCAGATTGGATGCTCGTCCATTAGACTCCGCAGCTGCGGAAACTGTCACCCGGCGCCTGAACAAACTGCCGATCCGTTCAGTTTCCATACAGACTCCTCACTCGGACAACGCCGAAGCGCCCGGGTGCCGCCAGAGCAAGGGTAGTTCATGGATTATTTCATCATCGTCGTCACCACCGCAGCGGGGCTGTACTTCCACTGGTGGATCTACGTGCGCATCAAGCGCTGGATGGATCGCGACCTGGCGCTGTCGCTCGCCGGGGCGGATGCCGGGCGCCGCGACTACATGCTCGAACAACTGCAGGCCGCGCATCGCGAGGGCGTGAAGCGCAAGGACCTGCCCGCCTGGCTGGAACAGGCTGCGCAGCGTTACCCCGGCGCCTGATTGCGCGCCGCCAGCGCCCAGAGCCGGGCGATGTCGGCGCTGCGTGCTTCCAGCTCTCCGGCGGCCACGGCCATCGCCCGCTCCAGCGTCATCGGCCCGGGCACCAGGCTGAAGGCCGCCTCGATGCCCGCCTCGCGCAGACGCGGGTAGCCCTCCCCCAGGCTGCCCGCCAGGGCGATGACCGGCACGCCGGCGGCCCGTGCGACACGCGCCACGCCCACCGGCGTCTTGCCGTGCAGGCTCTGGGAGTCCAGGCGGCCCTCCCCGGTGATCACCAGGTCGGCACCGACCACCGCCTCGGCCAACCCGGCCAGCTCGGCCACCAGTTCGATACCGGGACGGAAACGTGCGCCGAGAAAGGCCCGGGCGGCGAAGCCCAAGCCGCCGGCCGCGCCGACGCCAGGTTGCTGGCTGTGGTCCTGCCCCAGCTCCTGGGCGACCACCTGTGCATAACGTTGCAGCGCCGCATCCAGCTGCTCGACCTGTGCCGGGCTCGCACCCTTCTGCGGGCCGAAGACGTAGGAGGCGCCCCGGGAACCACAGAGCGGGTTATCCACATCCGCCGCGACTTCGAACTGCACATGGGCGAGGCGTGAATCGAGGCCGCCGCGATCGATCCGCGCCAGATCGGCCAGGGCAGCGCCACCGGGTGGCAGCTCGCGCCCGTCGGCATCCAGCAGGCGCAGCCCCAGGGCCTGCATGAGGCCGGCACCACCATCGTTGGTGGCGCTGCCGCCCAGGCCGAGGATGATGCGCGTGGCGCCGGCGTCCAGGGCCTGGCGGATCAGCTCACCGGTGCCGAAGCTGCTGGTGCGGGTAGCGTCCCGCTCGCTGGCGGGCACCAGATGCAGCCCGCTGGCGGCAGCCATTTCGATGATGGCGCTGCCCTCCCCCAGCCAGCCCCAGTGCGCCTCGACCTCATCCCCCAGCGGCCCGCGCACGGTCGCCATACGCCGCTCGCCACCGCTGGCCGCGAGCACCGCGTCCACCGTGCCCTCGCCGCCATCGGCCATGGGCCGCAGCAGGACCTGGGCCGCCGGAAATACCGACGTCCAGCCGCGCCCGATGGCAGCCGCCACTTCGGGCGCGCTCAGGCTTTCCTTGAAGGAGTCGGGGGCAATCACAATCTTCATCGGGTTACCTCGGGATGAGCCCGGGGTACCAGGCCCCGGGCAGTACTGCGGTCAGAGCAGGATCAGGCTGAGCAGCCAGGTGACGAGCATGCCGACGATGCCCTGCACCAGGGTCGCCAGGGTCTGCGCGCGGTAGGCCAGGGACACCGGCATGCGGCTGAACTGGGTCACCACCCAGAAGAAGCTGTCGTTGGCATGGGACACGGTCATGGCGCCCGCACCGACGGCCATCACGGTGAGCACGCGCCCCATCTCGCTGTCCAGGCCAAGCTGGCCGAGCAGCGGCGCCACCAGCGCGGAGGTGGTGACCAGCGCCACGGTGGTCGAGCCTTGCGCGGTCTTCAGCGCGGCGGCGACCACGAAGGGCATGAACAGGCCGATGCCCAGCGCCGAGAGGGTGCTGCCGAGGTAGTCGCCCAGCGGGGTGACCTTGAGCATGGCGCCGAACGCGCCGCCGGCACCGGTGATCAGCAGGATGGGCGCGGCGGAAACGATGCCCTCCACCACGTGATCGTGGAACTCCTTGCGCTTGTCCTCGCTCTTGAGCAGCGTGCAGGCCAGGGCAAGCCCCACCAGCAGGGCCACCACCGGCTGGCCGAGGAAGCTCAAAAGGCCGAAGAAGGTGCCGCTGCCGAAGGGCTTGGCGGGGAAGGCGGCGATGGAGCCCAGGCAGATCAGCAGGATGGGCACGAAGATCGGCGCGAAGGCCTGGAAGGCGCTCGGCAGCTTGCCGTAGCCGGCACGCAGCGCGGCGAAGTCCTGGTCCGCCGAGAGCGGTAGGTGGTCGTCCTCCAGCTGCACCTCACGGCCGATGAAACGGTTGGCCCACCACATGCCCGCCAGGGCAGTAGCCAGCGCCACCACCAGGCCGACGGCGATCACCAGCCCGAGGCTGGCGTCCAGGCCCAGGTTCCCTGCGGCGGCGATGGGGCCGGGGGTGGGCGGCACGAAGGTGTGGGTGGCGTAGAGGCCGGTGGCCAGCGCCACGCTCATGGCCACGGTGGAGACGCGCATGCGTGCCGCCAGGGCGTTCTTCAGCGAATTGAGGATGACGAAGCCGGAGTCGCAGAACACCGGGATGGACACCAGGTAGCCAATGATCGACATGGTCAGGGTGGGAAAGCGCTCACCCAGCAGGCGGATGACCGTCTCGGCCATGGTGATGGCGGCGCCGCTGCGCTCGAGGATCACGCCGATGACGGTGCCCAGGACGATGACGATGCCGATGTAGCCGAGGATGCTGCCGAAGCCGGTGGTGATGGTCTTGACGATCTCGCCGGTGGGGATCTGGTAGGCGAAGCCGGCGATGAAGGCCGCGGCGAGCAGCGCCAGGAAGGGATGCAGTTTGAAGCGGGTGGTGGACAGCACGATGAAGGCGATCAACGCCGCCAGGATCAGGACCAGGCCCATGTGCGGACTCCTTAGTTGTTGTTATGGATACCGATAGTCGTCCGATTCTGCCGCATCCCCGACGCCATGGCCTTATGCATGCGCCCTAGGAAGCCCCCTCCAGAGCCGCCTTCACGCGTGCATCTGCACAAAGGTCGCCGCAGCGCAGCAGGTCCAGCCCCATCCCCAGGAGCAGCAACTGGTCGTGGCGCGGTTGCTCCAGGCCCACCAGCTCGGCGATGCGCTCCAGGCGGTAGCGCAGGGTGTTGCGGTGGATGCCCAGCGCCTGGGCACAGGTGCTGCCGTGGCCATCGTGCTCGCACCAGCACCGCAGGGTGCGGCACAACACGCCGTCCTCGTCCTCCAGGACCAGACCCCGCAACGGGCCCAGCCAGCGCCGGAGCAGCCAGCTGTCACGCTGGCCGAACAGCAGCGTCGACAGCCGGTGTTCCTCCAGGTGGAAGATGCGTTGCCGTGGCCGGCAGGTGCGGGCGAAGGCATGCAGCGAGCGGGTGGCGAGGGCGGCCTCGCGCAGGTCGCCGATACCGGCCTGGGGGTCGCTGATGCACAGGCGGGCGATGCCCCAGCCGCGCTCGTCGGCCTGGGCCAGCCAGACGGCATCATCGCGCTCGACGCTGTAGGGCCGGCAGCCGATCAATTCACGGGCGGACAGTGCCGCACCCAGCACCCCCTGCCGGGCCAGGCCATCCAGTACCCGCGCCCGTCGTTCCGCCAGGTCGCCCTCCTCCATCAGCTCCAGCACGCAGACCTGCTGCCTCCAGGGCAGTTGCAGGCCGATGCGCTCGGCCTCGGCGGCCAGTTGCACCAGGTCCGTCCGCGGGTCGGCGAGCTGGTTCAGCCAGGCGTCCAGCTGGTGGCGCTGCCAGTGCCGCTCGGCTTGCAGCTGGCGCTGCTCCACCAGCATCTCGGCGGCCATGCGCACCAGTTCGGCATAGGGGCGCACCGTATCCGGCTCGCCGGTGATACCGAGCACGCCGATCAGTCGCTCGGCATGGAACAGCGGCAGGTTCACCCCGGGGCGCACGCCCCGCAGGCAGGCGGCAGCCTGTTCGTCTATCTCCACCACGCGGCGGTTGGCCAACACCAGCTGGGCGCCCTCGTGGCGGGTGTGCACGCGCAGCGGGTCGCCGCTGCCGATGATCATGCCCTGGGCATCCATGACATTGATGTTGTGCGGGAGGATGGCCATGGCGCGGTCGACGATGTGCTGCGCCAGGGTGGAATCGAGTTCGAGCATGGGGCGGCCTCCTGGGGAAGCCGCCAGTCTACAGGGCGGGTACGCCGCTCAGGAAAGCCTCAGGGGGCGAGGCGCTCGCACATCCACTGGCCATCGACGAGGCGGTAGTTGAGGCGGTCGTGCAGGCGGCTCGGACGGCCTTGCCAGAACTCGACGCGTTCGGGCAGCAGGCGGTAGCCGCCCCAGTGCGGCGGGCAGGTGGGCGCCAGGTTGAGGAAGCGCCGCTCGGTCTCGGCGAGCAGCTGCTCCAGCTCGGCGCGGTCGGCGATCACCCGGCTCTGCGGCGAAGCCCAGGCACCGATGCGGCTGCCCAGGGGGCGCACCTGGAAATAGGCATCGGACTCTTCCGGGGTGACCCGCTCGACACGGCCCTCGATGCGCACCTGCCGTTCCAGGCTGGGCCAGAAGAAGGTCATGGCGGCGAACGGGCGGGCCGCGAGCTGCTCGCCCTTGGCGCTCTCATAGTTGCTGAAGAAGGTGAAGCCGCGCGCATCGAGCCCCTTGAGCAGGAGCACCCGGCAGTGCGGTCGACCGTCGGCATCGACGGTCGCCAGGGTCATGGCGTTGGGCTCGACCGGCAGCTGCTCGGTCTTCACCGCATCGCCGAACCACTGCTGGAAGAGGGCGAAGGGCTCCTCGGGAGCCTGGGCTTCGCTGAGGCCGTCGCGGGTGTAGTCACGGCGCATGTCGGCGAGGGTCTGGGTCATCACGGCGTCCTGGAAAAGGAAAGCCCTAGCTTACCCAAGGAAGGCTCATTTTCCTTGATCTGCCGCAACCACCTGCTGGGCGACCTTCGGTGGCTGGTTGTAGCGGGCCAGCAGGGCCACCAGGGTGTCCTGCGGGGTGAGGAGGATCTCCACGCGGCGGTTCAGGGAACGCCCGTCCTTGCTGTCGTTGGCTGCGCGAGGCATGTCGGAACCGACACCCTTGAGCGACAGGCGATCACGCTGCAGGCCGCTGAGGCGGAAGATCGCCGCCACCGCCTGGGCGCGCTCCTGGCTGAGCTTGCGGTTGAGGGCATCCTCGCCGGAGGTGTCGGCATGGCCGAGGACCAGTACGCCGGTCTTGGGATCGCCTTCCACCAGCTTGGCCACACGGCTGAAGGGGCCGAGGGTGATGGGCAGCAGCATGCTGGGGCGATCGGGGTTGAACGAGCCTTCCACCGGCGCGGTGACCACCAGCAGGTTGTCGCGGCGCTCCACCTCCAGCCTGCTGCCCTTGACCGCCTCGCGCAGGCGCGGCTCGTACTGGTCCAGCCAGGCCTGGGTCAGCTTCTCGTCGACCTTGGGCACCTCGGCCTTGGCCACCTTCTCGTCGCTGCCACCGAACGGCCACCACCAGTGGCTGGTGCCGCTGTTCTGCGCATGGGCTTCCGCAGCCGGCTTGTCGTGGCTGAAGGTGCTGCAACCGGAAACGGTCATGCAGAGGATCAAGGTGGACGACTTGAGCAGCTTCATGGAGGGGCCCCCGTAACAGGTGAAAGGAGAAGGCGATGCACCATCGCATGATGGCGCATCAATCTCAGGTACAGGCTGAAATTCTGGACGCAACCCCTTCATCCGCAAAGGGATATTGCACTCACCTGACGAGCGGTGCCGCTACAGGCACCCGGCGAAGGTGCGTGCCAGGAGCTGGGCGCGCGGGTCCATCAGCACATAGGGGCCGAGGGTGTTGGTGACGAAGCCGAAGGCGACCTCGCGTTCCGGGTCGGCGAAACCGATGGAGCCACCGGCGCCGGGATGCCCGAAGGCCAGGCGGCCCATGCCGTAGGTGGCGTTGGCCACGTCCGGCTGGTCGAGCATGCAGCCCAGGCCGAAACGGGTTCGGGTCAGCAGGGTGCGGTCGTCGCCGAGGGCGTGCTCGCGGGTGAGCTCCGCGAGCAGCGCGGAGTCGAGCAACTGGCCGTCCAGCAGGCCGGCGTAGAAGCCCGCCAGGCTGCGGGCGTTGCCGTGGCCGTTGGCCGCCGGCTGTTGCATGCGTCGCCATTCCGGCTTGTTGGTGCTGGTCATGATCGACGGCGGGTTGGTGAAGGCACGGGTACTGAGGGCGGTGGGCTCGCTCATCATGCACTTGAGCAGGCGCTGGGCCGAGGCGTCCCCCATGTTGCCCTTGGCGCGGGCGATATGGGCCACGCGATGGAACTCGGCGTCATCCAGGCCGACATGGAAATCCAGCCCCAGCGGGCGGGCGATGCGCGCGGCGATGGATTCACCCGGGCCACGGCCATCGGCCAGGCGGATCACCTCGCCGGCCAGCCAGCCATAGGTGATGGGGGCATAGCCGTGTTCCTCGCCGGGCGTCCACCAGGGTTCCTCGGCCGCCAGCGCGGTGGTCATCGCCTGCCAGTCGTAGAGGGCTTCTGCGGGCAGCGGCTGGCGGATCGCCGGCAAGCCGGCGCGGTGGGAGAGCAGCTGGCGCAGGGTGATGCGCTCCTTGCCGGCAGCGGCAAACTCGGGCCAGTAGCGGGCCACGGGCACGTCCAGCTCGAGCTTGCCCTCGCCCACCAGCTGCAGCGCGGCGACGGCGGTAAAGGTCTTGGTGCAGGAGAACAGGTTGAGGAGGGTGTCGGTCTGCCAGGCCTCCTGGCCGTCCTTGTCGGCGACACCCGCCCAGAGGTCGAGCACGGTCTCGCCGCCCACCTGGACGCAAAGCGCGGCACCGCGCTCCTGGGGATCGTCGAACAGCGCGGCGAACTGGTCGCGCACCTTCTCGAAGCGCAAGTCGAAGTAACCCTGGGTCTGCACCGGCACTCTCCTCGGAAAAAATGACGGCGGCATTGTTACCAAGGCCGCCGTCCTTTGTGAACCTCGCCGAAGTTCGGCGCAGGGTCCATCGGTCAGTCGAATGACTCAGGATGCATCCGGTGCATCCTGCTTCTGCGCGGGGTCGGTCTCGACCTTCGGCGCGGGGTCGGGCTTGGGCGTCGCCTCGTCGGTGGGCTTGCCGACGGGCTTCTCCGATTGCTCGGGCTGCTCGGCCGGGGCCGCTTCGGCAGGCTTGGCCTCAGGTTTGGGCTCGGATTTAGCCTCCGGCTTGGCTTCGGGCTTGGCCGCAGGAGCCGCAGCGGGCTTCTGCTCGGGCTTGGCCGCTGCCTTTTCCGCCGGCTTGTCGGCCGGTTTGGCGTCTGAGGGCTTGGCTTCGGCGGGCTTGGCCAGTTGCGCGGCGACGTCCAGGTTGGCCTTGCGCACCGCCTTGACGAAGCCGTCATAGGGACGGTCGGTGATGCCCACCAGGCCGAGGTGGCCGTTCTCGCCATCGAGCAGTCGGCCACTGGCCGGCTGGTCGAGGTACTGGAACCAGTGGGCGCCGACGATCAGCGGCTCCTCCAGGGCCTTCTTCAGGAAGTTGGCGTAGGCCGGGCCGCGCTCCTCTTCCTTGTAGACCTCGGCCACGCCGCCCCAGAACGGGCCGCGATCGCGGGAACCGAAGTGGAACTCGGTGACCATCAGCGGCTTGTCCAGCTTGCGCAGGTACTCGAAGTCGTAGCCGTGCTGCGGTTCGCGGGTATAGAAGTTGAAGCTCAGCACATCGCAGTACTGGGCGCAGGACTCCACCGCCTCCGGCACGCTGGCGGCGAAACGGCCGCCCAGCAGCAGGTGGTTCGGTGCGTGCCACTTCATCGACTCGGCGATGGTCTTGAAGTAGGTGTCGGCGAAGAAGCGCTGGAAGCGCTTGAGGTCTTCCTCGATGGCCGGGTGCTCGGGGTTCGGCAGCGGCGCCTCGAAGCCCGGGTCCTCCATCAGCTCCCAGGCGGGCAGCTCGACGCCCCAGGCCTGGGACAGGCCCTGCTGGTTGCGGTACTTGTCGCGCAGCTGCTTGAGGAAGGCACGCTTGGCCGGTACGTCGGTGGTCAGGCGCAGGGTGCCGTAGGCCAGGGCGTAGCGGGACTTCGGATCATCGCCAGGGCCGGCCCAGGCCAGCTCGTTGTCGGCGAAGTAGCCGATCAGCCAGGGGTCGTCGCGATGATCACGGGCGGCGATGGCGATGGCCCGCTCGGCGGCCATGGCGAAGCGCGGGTCGAACGGGTCGGGCATGCCGCCCCACCAGTCGAGGCCGGTGCTGATGGTGGCGTAGTCGCCGTGGATCGACAGCGGAATGGTGTAGGGCATGCGCTGGCGGGTGTTGAATTCGCCTGCGCTCCAGTTGCCGACGGTGTTGAAGCCCCAGGCCTTGAGGCGCTCGATGCTGTGGTCGACCCAGGCGGCCTTGTCCTGCTTGCCGTAGGTGCGCTCCAGGTTGGCGCCATAGAAGTCGTACCAGCGACCGTGGTCGAAGGCGCGTCCCCTGGTCGAACCGGTGTCGCGGCGGCTGTCGCCGTTGCCATACCAGGCGGCCAGGGGCTCGCCGTCCTTGGGCAGGGCGGTGAACATCGCCTCGCGGCCTTCCACGTAGGTCTGGCTGTGCTCGGGAGTGACGGCGTTGACGCCCAGGGAGTAGAAGGGATGGCCGTCCGGGGTCACCAGGTACCAGCGCCCGTCGCGCTTCTCGGTGCGGAAGAAGCCCTTGGCCTCGAAGCTCGGGCCGGCCAGCCAGCCACCGTAGGGGTCCTGCTCGGGCAGCTTCTTCTGCCACTCATCGAGCTGCTTGCGCTCCTGCTGGGCGGCGCTCTTGAGCTGCTCGTCGCTCTTGATCTTCTCCGGCCAGTCGGCCCGGGTGTACTGGCCGTAGCCGTCGATCAGGCCCATGTAGTAGTCGTCCTGCAGGCTCTGCTCGGCGGTGCCGAAGCGGCCCAGCAGGATGCTCTGCACGGCGTTGGGGTGGTCGAGGGACAGGGTCACGGCGCTGACCTGGGTCAGGTCCAGTTCGCCTTCCACTTCGGTGGCCAGCAGGTAGCGCTTGCCGTCGCGGACCCAGGGCTGCGGCGGCGCAGCGCGCATGCCGTGGGCTCGGGGCGAGGTGGCGGTGAGCGGGACCAGCAGCGTCTGCGCCGGGCCGGCGGGCAGGGCCAGGCGGGTGCGCACGACCTTGCCGTCGGCGCTCTCGATGGTCACGTCCAGGGTCAGTGCCCAGTCCATGGCGCTCTGCAGGCGCAGGCTCATGGCCCCGGCCTTGCTCCAGTCCCAGGTCCCGCTCTGCGGTGCGAGGCGCAGGCTGGGCTTGTCGGCCTGGTTGAAATTCAGACGACGGAGAATCTCGCCCTCGGGCGTGTTCTCGGCGGTCACGCTGGGCAGGCCGGCGTCCTGGGTGGTGACGGTGACGGAGTCCAGCGGGCGTACGAAGTTGAACAGCGTCTCGGCCTGTGCCGCCGAGCTCAAGCCACCGATGGCGAGCAGGATGGGCAGCAGCAGCGCTGGTTTGGTTCTGGATGACATGAAACCGATTCCCCACATGAAGTCAGTGCATAGACAGCGGAATGGGCGAATGTTGCCCGCGATCTGCAAAACCGTGCCCGCGCAAGCCGGCAATCATCGCAGAGGCGGGCCCGGCGTCAAGCGCCGCGGTGGTCTGTTTCAGCCGATCTCGCGGCGGAAGGGCGGCAGCGCATTGAGAATCGCCTTGCCGTAGCGCTGGGTCACGACCCGACGGTCGAGCAGGGTGATGGTGCCGCGGTCGGATTCCGTACGCAGCAGGCGGCCGCAGGCCTGCACCAGGCGCAGCGACGCATCGGGCACGGCGATCTCCATGAAGGGGTTGCCGCCGCGCGCTTCGATCCACTCCGACAGCGCAGCCTCCACCGGGTCGTCGGGCACGGCGAAGGGAATCTTGGCGATCACCACGTGCTCGCAGTAGGCGCCAGGCAGGTCGACACCCTCGGCGAAGCTGGCCAGCCCGAACAGCACGCTGGTTTCGCCGTCGTCCACCCGCTGCTTGTGCTTGTTCAGGGTTTCCTGCTTGGACAGGTTGCCCTGGATGAGCACGCGCTTGCGCCAGTCGCGGTCGAGGCCGTCGAAGACCTCCTGCATCTGCTTGCGCGAGGCGTAGAGCACCAGGGTGCCGCGCGAGCCTTCGACCAGCTGCGGCAGGTCGCGGATGATCGCCGCGGTGTGGGCCGCCGCATCGCGGGGGTCGGCCTTGAGGTCCGGCACCTTGAGCACGCCGGCGTCGGCATGGTGGAAGGGGCTGGGCACCACGGCGGTGACGGCTTTCTTCGGCAGGCCGGCGCGCATGCGATAGCGGTCGAAGGTGCCGAGCGCGGTGAGGGTCGCCGAGGTGACCAGGGCCCCATAGGCGACGTTCCACAGGTTCCGCCGCAGGGTCTCGGCGGCGAGGATCGGGCTGGCGTTGACCTCGATGTCATAGGCCGAGCCGAACTCGGCGAGGGTCAGCCAGCGAGCCATGGGCGGGCTCTCCTCCGGGTCCTCGGCGGTGAAGGCGGTCCACAGCTCCCAGTTGCCCTGGGCGCGGGTCTGCAGGCTGCCGAACAGCGGGTACCACTCCTCGGCCTGGTGGCTGGCGATGCCGACGCTGCCCTCCCCGTCCATGGCCTCCTTGAGCAGTTCGGTGAGGCGGGTGAACACGTCGTTGAGCTTGGCGAAGCCCTTCTTCAGCTCGATGCCCATCTCGATCAGGTGCTCGGGGACCACCCCGGCCTCGAAACGATGGCGCGGGCGCTCGCGCCCCTCCATGTCCTCGCCGGCGCGGAAGTCGGCGACCTCCTCGCAGGCGCTGAACATGAACTGCTGCTGGCTGCGGATCTCCCGCGCCAGCTCCGGCACGTTCTCGATCAGGCGGCCGAGGTCGCCCGGCAGCGGGTGCTGGGCCAGCAGCTTGGTGAGGTTCTTGGCCACCGTCTCCAGCCAGTCGGCGGTGGAGCGCAGGCGGGTGAAATGGGCGAAGTGGCCGATGGCCTTGTCCGGCAGGTGGTGGCCTTCGTCGAACACGTAGACGGTCTCGCGCGGGTCCGGCAGCACGGCGCCACCGCCCAGGGCCAGGTCGGCCAGGACCATGTCGTGGTTGGTGACGATCACGTCGACCTTGGTCATGCCCTCGCGCGCCTTATAGAAGGCGCACTGCTGGAAGTTGGGGCAGTGGCGCTTGGTGCACTGGCTGTGATCGGTGGTGACGCGCGCCCAGTCCTGGTCCTCGATCGCCTCGGGCCAGGAGTCGCGGTCGCCGTCCCAGCGGTTGCCGGCGAGCTTCTCGATCATCTGGTTGAGCAGCTTCTGGCCGCTCTCGTCGACGTCGATGCGAAAACCCTCGTCGGCGAACAGCTGCGCGGTGGCGCTCTGCGCCTGGCCGTCCTGCAGCAGCATGTCGAGCTTGGACAGGCACAGGTAGCGACCACGCCCCTTGGCCAGGGCGAAGCTGAAATTGAGACCGCTGTTGCGGATCAGGTCGGGCAGGTCCTTGTGGACGATCTGCTCCTGCAGCGCCACGGTGGCGGTGGCGATCACCAGGCGCTTGCCGGCGGCCTTGGCCGAGGGGATGGCCGCCAGGCTGTAGGCGACCGTCTTGCCGGTACCGGTGCCCGCCTCCACCGCGACCACGGCGGGCTCGCCATCGCGATGGCCCTCGTCGTCGGCCTTGATGGCGCCCAGCACCTTGGCCACTTCGGCGATCATCAGGCGCTGGCCGTAGCGGGCCTTGAGCCCCTTGGCTTCGAGGAAACGGGAATAGGCGCCCTGGATCTGGGACTTGAGTTCGGTGCTGAGCATGGGTACTTGCGGGCGCGGAAGGCTGGATAAATTTTCAGTACTTTAACAGGGCGGCTATCATAGCGCGCCCTGTTTCCGACTGGAGAAAACCCGATGACGCCCTTCGCCGCGCTCTACGCCGTCCATGTCCTCGCCGCCCTGGTGTGGGTCGGTGGCATGTTCTTCGCCTGGATGGTCCTGCGCCCCTCTGCGGTCCAGGCGCTCGACGCTCCGGCACGGCTGAAGCTCTGGGTCGAGGTGTTCCGCCGCTTCTTCCTCTGGGTCTGGGTGGCGGTGGTCCTGCTGCCGGTGAGCGGCGTGGGCATGATGCACATGCGCTTCGCCGGCTTCGACGGCGCGCCGCGCTACGTACACATCATGATGGGGCTGTACATCGCCATGCTGGCGCTGTTCCTGCGGGTCAACGCCCTGCAGTTGCCGGAGCTGCGCCGCGCGATAGCGGCCGAGGACTGGCCGGCCGGCGGCGCGGTGCTGGGTCGCATCCGCCGCCTGGTGGGCATCAACCTGCTGCTGGGCCTGTTCCTGGTGGCGATCGCCGCGGCACGTCCGAACTTCTGAGGCCGCGGCGCCTTCGTACCTACTGGATGCGCACCACGTCGAGCTGGCCGGCAGCCCCCGCGCTACCCGGCTGGCCGGGCTGCCCCGGGCGCCCCTTGCTGCCGGCGTCGGTGCGATAGAACAGGCAGCCCTTGGCGGCTCCGCCCGCGCCCGCAGCCCCCGCCTCGCCCGCCGGCCCACCGGCGCCGCCTTCCAGGCGTACCTTCACCTGTTCGACGGGGAAGTCCATCGGCACTTCCAGGCGGATGTGGCCGCCCGCGCCGCCGGCCTGGCCGTCACCGCCGTTCTGGCCGTCATAGCCACGGCCGGCAGCGCCCCAGAGGCAGCCGCCGGCATCGCCATCGGCACCGGCAAGCCCGTTGTAGCCGGGCGTTCCGATGCCGCCGCGCACATCCAGGGTGATCTCGTCCACCCGCACCTGCTCCAGGCGCAGGCTCAGGTCGCGGCCGGCGCTGGCCGGCTTCTTCATGCTGCCGGCAGCGCCGGAAGCGGTGATGTGGCCGCCGGTGCCGATCTCGCCCTGGCGCACCACGAGGCTGAAGGGCTGCTCGGAGGGAGCGATGCCGATGCGCGCGTCACGCCCCATCAGCAGCTCGCCGATGCGCAGCTCGGTGACGCTGGCCGGGATCACCAGGGTGCCGTAATCGTTGACCACCACGCGGTCGAGGCTCAGGGAGCCGACCCGTGCGGGAAGCTTGAGCAGGCTGTTGGCGTCGACGCTGACGCTGCTTTCAGCCAGGACCACAGGGCTGGCCAGCAAGGCCAGGAGGCAGAGCTTACGCATGCTGGCGACCTCCCTCGGAACGGGGCAGGCCGAGCAGGTGGAAGACCCCGAACAGCAGCAGCTGCAGGCGGTCGTTCCAGGGGCGCGGGCGAGTGCGCAACTGCCCGTTGCACACCACCAGCTCCAGCAGATGCAGGCCGAGCACCAGGGCGGCGACGGCGTTGAGCAGGGAAGCGAACGGCTTGGCGAAAGGTTCGATCAGATTGGCCAGCACCGCCAGCCAGAACACCAGGGCAACCAGCTTGCCCACCCCCAGGAAAAGTTTCATGCCACCCCCTCTGTTTTTTTAGTCCGCCGACCTTACTCCTCGTCTTCGCTGCTGCCAAATGGTGCACATGAAGAAGGGGCCGCGAGGGCCCCTTCGGTACGACGACGCCGCCTCAACGAGCGACGTGGATCTCCACGCGACGGTTCTGCGCACGTCCGGCATCGGTGCCGTTGTCCGCCACCGGCTGGCTCTCGCCGAGTCCCTCGGTGGTGACCTTGCCGGCGGAAACACCCTGGCTGATCAGGTAATCGGCCGCACTCCTGGCACGCCGTTCCGAGAGTCCCTGGTTATAGGTATCGGAACCGACGCTGTCGGTGTGGCCCACGACCTTGACGCTGACCGTGGCGGCATCGCTCAGGCGCGTGGCCACCTCGTTCAGTTGCGACTTGGCATCGCTGGTGAGCTCGGCCGAATCGAAGGCGAACAGCACCTTGCCCTGGTCGCTGAGCACGATCACCTCGTTCTGTGGAGCGGGCTCAGGAGCGGGTTCCTCGGCCTTGACCACGGCCGGGTAGGTCTTCTGCGGACAGCCATTGTGGTTGACCTGTGTACCGGCCGGCGTGTTCGGGCAGGTATCGCGGCGGTCGAAGACCCCGTCACCATCCTCGTCGCCATCCTGCGCGTAACAGATCAGACCGCCGACGATGGCACCTGCAACGGCACCTCCACCAGCCCAAGCGGAACTCTCGATAGCGCCCAGCCCACCGCCGGCCAGACCGCCAATCGCACTGCAAAGAGGCCAGTTCCCCTGGTTGAGCGGCGCGTCGCCCGTACTGGACGTCGAGGCGCAACCCGAGAGAACACTGCCGACCAGAAGAAGTAGAGCAGCCCGTGAGAAGGTTCTCATGGTGAGGATCTCCTGTGTCACCGGTCCCATACCGGTAACACAGGAGTAAAGACCCGCCCGTCACGGCGCACAAGCTGCACGCCGCGACGGACGCGGGGTTCAGCGGTCGATCAGGATTTCCACCCTGCGGTTCAGCGCGCGACCGTCGGCCGTGCCGTTGTCGGCGACCGGCTGGCTTTCGCCTGCGCCGCTGACGCCGACGATGCTGCCCTTGGGTACGCCGCTCGAGACCAGGTAGTCCGTCACGGAGTGGGCGCGCTTCTCGGAGAGTTTCTGGTTGTAGCTGTCGGCGCCGACGCTGTCGGTATGACCGGTGATGGTCAGCTTGGCGGTCGGGGCCTCGTTGCGCAGGCGGCTGGCGATGGTGTCCAGCTTGGCCTTGTCGGCCGGGTCCAGCGCCGCGGAGTCGAAGGCGAACAGCAGGTCGCGCACGACGATGGTCTCGTCCTCGACCACGACCACTTCCTCGACCCGTTCTTCCACGACCGGTGCGGGCGGGCAACCGTTCGCATCCACCTGCACGCCCGGCGGAGTGCCCGGGCACTTGTCGCGACTGTCAGGCACACCATCGCCATCCTCGTCGCCGTCGCCATGGACCCAGCAGTAGCCGGCGGCCATGCCGCCACCGATCAACGCGCCCCAGCCTGCCCAGGAACTGCTTTCGATCGCACCCAACGCTGCACCGCCTACACCGCCTACTGCTGCACACTTGGGCCAGTCGGTCTTCTGCAGGCCGGCGCAGCCGGTCAGCAGAGTCGACACAAGTAGCAAGGGTATTGCTGTCCTTGTGATGCTCATATGCGTGTCTCCTCGTGATATCGGCCTTTGGAAACCGATAACTGGGGAGTAAAGACCTGTGATTTAAAAACCGCCAGCACTAGGCCAGCCGCAGGCAGCAGGCTAGTCTTCGCAGACTTGTCCGAGGATTTTCGATGACCGCAAGCTTCTCCTCCCGCACCCCGCAGCAGGCCCTTGCCGCCCTGCTCGACCGCTATGCACCGGCGCGCCTGCTGCTGGTGGGCAACTCCCCGCTCCCGGCCCTCGAGGCCTTCGCCGCCGCCCACCCGGAAAGCCAGGTGGTGCAGGTGCCCGCCGGCCCGCTGCCGGCCGAGCAGGCGGCGCAACGCTTCGACCTGGCGCTGGTCGCCGACTGCCTCGAGCACCTGCCCAAGCGCACCGCCCTGCAACTGCTCGGCGGCATCCGCAACCTCAATGCCAGCCGCATCGCCGTGCTGGCGGACCTCGCCGCCTGCGACTGGACCGACACCGACTTCTTCGCCCTGGCCCTGCAGGCCACCGAGCGCTTCCAGCGCGATGAACAGGTGCTCAGCCTGTTCACCTACGACCTGCGCGAATACAAGCAGGTGCCCGACTGGCTGAACGCGAAGTTCTGGGCCAACCCCGAGAACTTCGGCAAGTACTGGTGGTGACGGCATGAACGCGACCACATGCCCCTGCGGCAGCGGCAACCTCCTCGAGCTCTGCTGCGGTCGCCACCACGGCGGCCACCCAGCCCCCAGCGCCGAGGCCCTGATGCGCTCGCGCTACAGCGCCTATGTGCTCGGCCTGGTGGACTACCTGGTGGAAACCACGCTGCCCGCCCAGCGCGAGGGGCTGGACCGCGACGCGATGAAGGCCTGGAGCCTCCAGAGCACCTGGCTCGGCCTCGAGGTGGAGGCCTTCGAACTGCTCGGCGGCAAGCCCGAGCACGCCCTGG
This sequence comes from Pseudomonas sp. 57B-090624, assembly GCF_003234055.1. Classification (NCBI taxonomy): domain Bacteria; kingdom Pseudomonadati; phylum Pseudomonadota; class Gammaproteobacteria; order Pseudomonadales; family Pseudomonadaceae; genus Pseudomonas; species Pseudomonas sp. 57B-090624. The sequence goes on along the minus strand of NZ_QKRU01000012.1, from coordinate 16,152 downwards.
TCACCTTCACCGCCCGCTGGCATGACCAGGGCGGCGAGCACAGCCATCGCGAACGCTCCTCCTTCGTACAGAACGACGGGCGCTGGTACTTCATCGACCCGACCGTGGAAACCAGGGCCGGACGCAACGACCCGTGCATCTGCGGCAGCGGGCAGAAATTCAAGAAATGCTGTGCGGGATACCTCTGACCGAACGCCCCGCCCCGGAAGGATTCGCCACACGACAACAAGGAGATGTCCATGCGCATGCGCACCCTGCTCGCCCCGTTCCTCGCGGGTCTCGCCTGTTTCGCCCAGGCTGCCGACGTCCAGGTCAGCCTGGGCAGCCAGGAACGGGTCACCCGCCTGTTCGCCTACCCCAACAACTGCAGCGTCATCTGCTACCGCGACTGGACCCTGGAACAGACCGTGGAGCACTACCTCGGGCAGAGCCTGAAGCGCGACGGCATCGCCGGCGGCCAGGTCAAGGTGGGCCGTGACGACAAGGGGCTCTACGCCCGCTTCAGCGGCGTGCCCTCCGACTACGGCCTGCCCCTGGTGCAGCTGCTGGATGCGGGCGATCTCGCCTACAAGGGCGCCAGCCAGCTCAACACCGATGGCAAGTGGCAATACAGCTGGTACCTCTTCCTGCCCCTGGGCATGGCCCTGGAGAACCGCCGCAGCATCGAGCTGCTGCACTTCCCGCCGGACTACTCGCTGACCAAGGCCCAGGACTACCTGGAGTCGGCCACCACCGACCGCTGGGCCGACCTGCTGGAGCAGAACGGCGTCGCCGCCGACGATACGCCCGCCTACCAGACCATCATCGACATCGCCCCCATCGCCGCCCCGGCCAGCGCCGGCAGCGACCTGGAAGGCGTCTACAGCTACTTCACCCCCTACCAGACACGCATGGTGCAGCAGCTCACCAAGGGCAGCCCGGCACTGCCGATGGTCGCCTTCGGCGGGCCGGTGCGCAGCTGGATCAAGCAGCAGTACGGCACCACCATCGGCGTGCTCGGCCTCGGCACCATCAGCCCCGAAGCCGACCAGAAGGTACCGGTGCTGGGCAGCAACCACCCCAGCTACATCTGGTACGCCGCCGACCCCGAGAACTACGACGGCGACCAGGCCAAGGCCGATGCCGCCGGCCTCAAGGTCATGGGCCAGGACATCACCGCCGCCTGCTGGCAGGCCGGGATGGGCAAGGATCACGGCGCCAACCCCGGTAGCACCCTCGACAGCTGCAAGCAGAAGTGGCTGGTGACCGACAAGGTGCAGACCTGCGAGCTGTTCTACACCTCCATCCGCAAGCTGGACGCGGACAAGGCGAAGGAGAAGTGCACGACGCCGTGAAGCCCGTGCGAACCGGGGACAGAGGGGTCGCGGGCCTGCCCGGCGTCCCCTCCCGGGCTCAGGCGGCCCCTGCCCTGCCGGCGGGCAGGAGCTCCAGGCCGCCGCTGTAGGAGAACAGCTCCCCCAGCCCCGGCAACGAGAAGCCGACGTAGAAGTGATAACGCCCGCCCTCGATACGCTTGTAGGCGGTGGTACGCGGCAACAGGGCCAGCGGAATGCGGATGCCCCGGACCCAGGCCGCCATCGGCACCCAGCGCCAGCCACCGTCACGGGTATCGACCTTCAGCGCCAGGCGCAGGGCACCGGTGCATTCCTCCCAGTGCCCATCCGGCCAATGCCCCACGGGGCGGAACAGGGAAACCAGGGTGGCGGAATCCGCGAAACGCCTGTTCCAGTGCAGGCCCGACTCATCGCAATGGATATCCACGCGCAAGGGCACGCGCCGCGCACCGAGGGGAATGCCCAGTTTTCCCGCAAGCCTGCGCCCCAGCCAGCCGGCGAGACCTGCGCCCGTGGCCAGCTCCACCTCGCCTTCGAGCACCCCGCCCTGGCGATGCAGCCGCTGCAGCAAGGGGTGCAGCCCGCTGAAGCCCTCGCCGAACCAGGCCTCGACCCGACCCGTGCTCATCGCCCGCCCAGTTGGCGGCGCACCGCCTCGTCGTTGAGTTCGTCGCCGATGTGCACCCGCACCCGCCGCCCGCCGACACCTGCGCCGAGCTCGTGGAAGATCCGCTCCTCGACCTGGGACAGGCCGCCTTCGGTCATCTCCATCGGCTGCACGAGAATGGTGGGCGCCATGGACATCCACTTGCCACGCAGCATCAGCTTGATCGCCTGGCGCAGCGCGACCCTGGCTTCATTGAACTGCCCGACCAGCAGCCGCTCGGTGCTGAAACTCGCATGCACATCCTGCTCGCGCTGGGCCTGGAGCTCGCGGATCAGCATGCGGTTGCGGTAGACGCGGACGTACAACGTCGGCTTGAGAAGATCGAACACCATCGCTCCTTGGAAGACTGTGAACCCCGCGCCACGACCGGCGCCCGGCAACGCTATGCCGCCGCCCGGCCGCTTGTCCAGAGGCCTACAGCTGTTCGTCCGTGGGAGTGGGAGATGGTTCCCATGCCGGGAAGCGGAGGGCTGGAGGAGCTTGGGAACATCGCGAATGAGTGGGCTCTGCCGACCTGAGGTGTTGCTAGAGAGTTTCGAGTTCTGCTGGAGTTTTCAGTTTCGCCTTGCCGGGCGAGTCACCTTTCTCAATCGTCGGGATGCCGAACCACAGAAAAGTAGCCGACCCCTGCATACGGCTCTGGCTTCGCCAGACTCCCCTCCTGAAAGGGGCTTTTTGCCGCTGCTCCAACGTCTTCGCCAGAACCTTCATCGATGTGCGCATCACGCGTCTTGCGTAGGGTGGCGTAGAGCGAAGCGAAACCCACGCCGTGGGAATGACAGGGCACCATGGATGCCCGGAAGCACCGTGCTTGAGGCTTCCCATCACGTTCACAGATGCAGACGGCGCAAATGAACTCGCTCCCACGGAGTGAGGCTCAGCCCCCAGTGGCGAGCCTCCGCGCGGTGGATGCAAAAGGCGACATCCACCCTCGCGGATCTCCCCCACCTTAAACGCTGAACCGTGCCACCAGCCCCTTCAGGTCCACCGCCAGGCGCGCCAGCTCGCTGCTGGCCGCCGTGGTCTGGCGCGCACCAGCGGCGCTCTGGATCGAGAGGTCGCGGATGCTCATCAGGTTGCGGTCCACCTCGCGTGCCACATGGGCCTGCTGCTCGGAGGCCGTGGCGATCTGCATGTTGCGCTCGTCGATGGTGCCCACCGCCTCGGTGATCTCCTGCAGTGCACGCCCTGCCTCGTCGGCCGAAAGCTGCGTGGCCTGGGCCTGGCTGTTGCTCGCCTGCATGGCCTGAACCGCCGAACTGGTGCCGGACTGGATCGAGGAAATCATCTTCTCGATCTCCAGCGTCGAGGTCTGGGTGCGGTGCGCCAGGGCACGCACTTCATCGGCCACCACGGCGAAGCCGCGGCCCTGCTCGCCCGCCCGCGCCGCCTCGATGGCGGCGTTGAGCGCCAGCAGGTTGGTCTGCTCGGCGATGGAACGGATGACATTGAGCACCTGGCTGATATCCACCGCCTGCTGGGCCAGGCCCTGGACGCGCGCTTCGGTTTCCTGCACCTGCAGGGAAAGATGACGGATCGCATCCAGGGTCTGGGCCACGCGCTGGTTGCCCAGGTTCGCCGCCTCGCTGGACTGGCGCGCCGACGTCGAGGCCGACGCCGCGTTGCGCGCCACTTCCTCCACCGCGGCGGTCATCTGGTTGACCGCCGCAGCGGCCTGCTCGATCTCGGAATTCTGCTGCTGCAGGGTCAGGCTGCCCTGCTCGGTGACGCTGGTCATCTCCTCGGCCGCCGAGGCGAGCTGGATCGAGGAATCGGATATCTGCCGGATGGTCTGCCGCAGGTTCTCCTGCATGCCCCGCAGTGCCTCGCTGAGGCGCGTGGCCTCGTCCTGCCCGCTGACTTCGACGGTGCGGGTCAGGTCGCCCTTGGCGATGGATTCGGCGAAGCGCAGCGAATCGCCCAGCGGCCGCACGATGCTCCGGGTCAGGGTCATGGCCAGCGCCACGGTCATCGCCAGGGCCAGCAGCACCGCGCCGACGACGATGCTGATGCTGGTGTCGTAGGCATCGCTGGCGGCAACGCCCGAGCGCTTGACGCCAGCGGCGTTGAGGTCGATCAGCCTGGTCACGTGCTGCTGGTAGGTCGTCGCCAGGTCGCGTTGGCCGCCGTTGGCCCAGAGCAATGCCTGAGCGGGATCGCGGCCTTGCAGGTCGATCAGCTTCTGCAACCCCGCCATGTACGCCTGCAGGGCCTGCGCCGAGTCATCGAACACGCGCTGCTCTTCGGCACTGGTGATCATGTTGCGGCGATAATGCTCGCTTTTCTCGGTCAGGGTCTGGCGCGCGCTCTGCAACTGGTCGAGCGCGTTGCGCTGTTCGTCGGGGGTGGTGCTGGCCAGCAGGCGCAAGCTCTCCAGGCGAACGTGCAGCAGGCTGGTCTGGATATCGTTGGCGGTCTGGATGGAGGGTAGCCAGTTGGTCTCGATGTCCTGTTCAGCGCCCCGCAGCACATGCATCTGCTGCCATGAGAACCCACCGAGGACGATCACCAGCAGGGTGATCAGGGCGAAACACAGGGAAGCGCGCGAAGCGATGGTGATGGATCGTATGGACATGGCAGTACCTGCGGGTTGGGGTCTCGCCAGCGTCCCTGCCGATTCGGATTGCAGCCCCAGTCTTATCAGCCGAACTGGGCCGATCCTGAAATTGCTTTTTCCAATCGATGCGTCAGGTTTGAAACAATTTGCAAAAAACCTGCCTGCACCTCAGGGCTTGGGGCGCTCATAGGCACCCAGGTCGCACAGCGCCATGCCGTCGCCATCGCCATCCCGTGGCCGCATGGAACCGCGCTGGTCCTGGCGGGTGCAGGAGCCGACGGCGGTGTCCACCGCCGGGCTGCGAGGGCGCAGGGCGTGGGTCGGCAGGCTGGAACCATTGGCCGCCAGCGGGTAGAGCACCCGGGTGAAGGCCTCGGCATCGTTCACCTGGATGTCGGCGGTGCAGTTGCCGGTATCGGTGCCCAGCAGCAGGCCACTGGCCTGGTAGCTCGCCGTATCGCCGCCATTGGCGCAGTTGGCGACACCGATGGATGCGTTGCCGTTGCCGACGATCAGGCTGTTGCGAACCGACAGACGGCCATGGTTGAGCAGGCCGAGGGTGAGGTTGTCGGCGATGGTGACGTTGACCAGTTGCAGGCTAGGCGTACCGGCGAACATCGGGTAGTCGGAGCCGTTAGCGACCACGGCGTCGTAGTCCCCCTCGCCGTTGGCGTTCTTGCCGGAGACGGTGACGTTGGTCAGCCTGAGCACGCCGTTGCCGTCGTTGCGGATGACCACGCCGGGCCCGTCGGCGCGGTGATGGAGGAAGGCGCTGCGGGCGACATCGGCGGTGCCGGTATTGAACAGCGCCCCTCCGAGGGCGACCACGTCGTCGCCGTTGGTGACGTTCTCGCTGAACAGGCTGTCGCGCAGGGTCAGGAGCCCGCCGTTGAAGATCGCACCGCCCAGGGCGCGCCCCGAATCGCCGAAGTCCGCACGGTTGCGCTCGAACACCGAGCTGTGGACCTCCAGCGTGCCGCGATTGGAGATCGCGCCGCCGTCGCCATCGTAGAAGCCGAAGCTGGCGCGGTTGTCCTGGAACGCCACGCGCCGCACCACCAGGTAGCCGAAGTTCTCGATGGCACCGCCGTTGCGGGTGGTGTGGCCGTTGCGCAGGGTCAGGTCCTGGAGCAGCAGGGTGACACCGAGGTCGACCTCCAGCAGGCGATCGATGCCCGAGCCATCGATGACGCTGACCCCCACCCCCGCCCCCACCAGGGCCAGCTCGCCGGCACGCAGGTCGAGGTCGCCGTCGAGGTTCAGGTCCTCGTCGAGGATCTCGCCCTCCTCGCCCAGCGCCGGCGGCAGGCTCAGGGCATAGGTTCCGGCGGGCAGGAGGATGCGGTTGCTGCCACCCAGGCGGTTGGCGGCCTCGACCGCATCGCGCAGGGAACAGTCGGCATCGCAGCGGCCATCGAAAACATCATCGGTGCGGGTCACGTGGAAATCCCGTGCAGTTGCCAGGGACGGTAATGCGAGCAGGGAGGCGAGCATCAGCGAGGTGGCCAGGCGCGGCCGGCAGCGGTGGGACATGGCGAGTTCCTTTCGGCGACAGCCGGTCATTGGCCATGGCAGCGGTCGCCCTGTCGGCCACCGCATCAGCGTGGCCCGCATCCGCGTCCTGCCATCCTGGCGGCCACGGGAAATGGACCGGCCAGCGGGGCACCGGTTCACGGCCGTTCATCAGGCCGCCTCCCCGCATCACCATTCGTCCGCCAGCGCAGCACAGGCTGGAATCCGTTTGTCGCTCCGCTTGAATGACGGTGATGCTGCGCTTGACAGTTAAAATTATAGCCATAATATAAATCGTGAATTACAAGCATCATATAAACACCCTGTCCTTTTCCGGAGATACGCAATGAGCTCGCACAACCTCAAAGGCACCGCACTGATCACCGGCGCATCCTCCGGGATCGGCGCCACCTACGCAGAACGCCTGGCCCGCCGTGGCCTCGACCTGCTGCTGGTGGCCCGCGACCAGAAGCGCCTGGACGAACTGGCCCAGCGCCTGGGCGGCGAGTACGGCGTGAAGGTCGACACCCTCAAGGCCGACCTCACCCAGCGCGCCGACCTGCGCGCGGTCGAACAGCGCCTGGCCACCGACACCGCCATCAAGGTGCTGGTCAATAACGCCGGCGTGGCCCAGAACGGTCCGCTCGCAGAGGCCGACCTCGACCAGGTCGACGCGATGATCCAGCTCAACGTCATCGCCCTCACCCACCTCTCGGTGGTCGCCGCCAAGCGCTTCGGCGAAGCAGGCGAAGGCGCGATCATCAACCTCGCCTCGGTGGTCGCGCTGATCCCCGAGATGTTCAACGCCACCTACAGCGCCACCAAGGCCTACGTGCTCAGCCTGACCCAGACCCTGAACCACGAGATCGCCGCCAAGGGCGTGCAGGTGCAGGCCGTGCTGCCGGGCATCACCCGCACCGAGATCTGGGAGCGTTCCGGCATCGACGCCGCGCACCTGGACCCGAACATGATCATGGAAGCCGGCGAGATGGTGGACGCCGCGCTGGCCGGCTTCGACCAGGGCGAACTGGTCACCATCCCCTCGCTGCCCGACGCAGCCGACTGGGCCGCCGTGGTCAGCGCCCGCACCAAGCTCGGCCCGAACATGTCCCGCAGCAGCGCGGCGGCGCGGTACAAGTGAGCACTACGGGTAAGGCCCGGAAACGGTGGCGCTGCGCGCCGCCTGGCGACTGAAGCCGCCCCTGCGGGACTGCCGGGCTGACGCGCGGAGATGACCGGGCGTGGGGTGGAGGTCGCTGTTTACCTCCACCGGGCGGCGTGGAACGTGGCACGCGGCTGTGCCTGGGACACGGGTGTTCGGCAGGGCTTCGAAATGGCCGGGGGCCAGAGAAACGGTGGGCTGAAGCGCCACCCTACGCCCCCATGCCCACCCTGTGCCCGCCGGCGCGATCAGCGTGGCGCGATGTGCGCCACCATCAGCTGCACGCTTTCCTGCCCCCGGTATTCGTTGACGTCCAGCTTGTAGGCCAGCTCCGCCCAGCGCACGGTCGGGTTCGGCCACTGGTCGCGGTCGATGTTGAAGGCGATGCCATCGAGCTGCAGCGAGCCGCATTCGGTCTTCAGCACCAGCTTCAGGTGCCGTTCGCCGACCAGGCGCTGCTGCACCACCTGGAAGATGCCGTGGAACACCGGCTCGGGGAAATGCTGGCCCCAGGGGCCTGCCTGGCGCAGGGCGCGGGCCAGTTCCAGGTGGAACTCCTGGAGGCTCAGCTGGCCGTCGGAGAGCAGGCGGCCGGTGAGGTCGTCCTCGCTCAACTGACGGCGCACCTCGGCGTCGAAGGCTGCGGCGAAGGCACCGAAGTTTTCCATGGGCAGCGACAGGCCGGCGGCCATGGCGTGGCCACCGAACTTGCTGATCAGCCCCGGGTGGCGGGCTGCCACGGCGTCCAGCGCATCACGGATATGGAAGCCCTGCACCGAGCGCGCCGACCCCTTGAGCAGTCCCTCGCCAGCGTCGGCGAAGGCGATGGTCGGGCGGTGGTAACGCTCCTTCATGCGCGAGGCGAGGATGCCGATCACGCCCTGGTGCCAGTCCGCCTCGAACAGGCACAGGCCGAAGGGCAGGTCCTCCAGCGGCAGGTCCTTGAGCTGGGCCAGCGCCTCGCGCTGCATGCCCTGCTCGATGGCCTTGCGGTCCTGGTTGAGCTGGTCGAGCTGCACCGCCATGTCGCGGGCCAGCGCCTCGTCCTCGCAGAGCAGGCATTCGATGCCCAGGCTCATGTCGTCCAGGCGGCCGGCAGCGTTCAGGCGCGGCCCGAGGATGAAGCCCAGGTCGGTGGAGGTGATGCGCGCGGCCGGGCGACCGGCGACCTCCAGCACCGCCTTGAGGCCGGGGCGCGCACGGCCCGCGCGGATGCGCGCCAGGCCCTGGTGCACCAGGATGCGGTTGTTGGCGTCCAGCGGCACCACGTCGGCGACGCTGCCCAGGGCCACCAGATCGAGCAGCTCGGCGAGGTTGGCGTCGGGGCGGCCGGTCCGGGCGAACCAGTCCAGCTGGCGCAGGCGCGCGCGCAGGGCCAGCAGCACGTAGAAGATCACGCCGACGCCGGCCATGGCCTTGCTGGGGAACTCGCAGCCCGGCTGGTTCGGGTTGACGATGGCGTCCGCCGCCGGCAGCTCGGGGCCGGGCAGGTGGTGGTCGGTGACCAGCACCTTGAGCCCTGCGGCCTTGGCCGCGGCAACGCCGTCGACGCTGGAGATGCCGTTGTCCACGGTCACCAGCAGGTCGGGGCGGCGCTCCAGGGCCACGGCGACGATCTCCGGGGTCAGGCCGTAGCCGTATTCGAAGCGGTTGGGCACCAGGTAATCGACATGGGCCGCACCGAGCATGCGCAGGCCGAGCACCCCGACGGTGCTGGCGGTGGCGCCGTCGGCGTCGAAGTCGCCCACATAGAGAATGCGCTGGCGCTTCTCCAGGGCCTCCACCAGCAGCTCGACCGCGGCGTCGATGCCCTTGAGCTTCTGGTACGGGATCAGCCGCGCCAGGCCCTTGTCCAGCTCCTCGACCGATTGCACGCCACGGGCGGCATAGAGACGGGTCAGCAGGGGCGGCAGGTCGCCGAGGTCGGGCAGGGTGGCGGGCAACGGGCGGGGATCGATACGCATGCGGCTCAGTCTTCAGGCTTGCGGGCGGACGCTGCCGCCGTGAAACAGGGGCCGCACGGATGAGCCGGGCGGCCGCGTGGGGCGGTGATCAGCGTTCGCCGGCCAGCCACTCCAGGGGAATCTCGTGCTGGCCGCGCTCATCGGTCACGAACAGCTCGCCGTCGCTGATCATCACGCTCCAGTTGATCGAGCGCGGCAGGTCCTTGGCCAGGTTCTCCAGGGCCTGCTGGTCGACGCCGACCACATTGATGTTCTTCAGGCTGCGCACACCGTCCAGCACCTTGGTCTGCCACACGCGCAGGTTGCCGTAGGCCACCAGGCTGAAGCGCTCGGTACGGCGCGAACACCAGGTGATGCGCTCGGCGTCCGGCTGGCCCACCTCGATCCAGTGCAGCACGCGGTCATCGAGGCTCTTTTCCCACAGCGCCGGCTCGTCGACATCCGACAGGCCACGGCCGAACGACAGCTGCTCGTGGTACCAGAGGGCGTAGGCGATCAGGCGCACGGCCAGGCGCTCCTCGGTTTCCGAGGGGTGCTTGGCGACGGTGAAGCGCAGGTTCTCGTACACGCTGCGGTCGAGGTCGGTGAGGTTGAGTTCGACTTTGTAGGGCGTCGCTTGCAGGGCCATGTAGGGGCTTCTTGGTTAGGCGAAAAGGCGGCAAGTCTAACCCGAAACCCGCTGCCGCGCCCGGGCGCCATCCGGCCGTTCGGCGCCCTGGAAATGCGCTCGGGTTCCCAGCCCGTGCGACTCGGGGTTGCCAGCCGGGGGCGGCCCCCTTTATAAGCCGGCCCGGTCCGCACTTCAGGAAAGGAAGCCAATGGAAGCGTTCATCATCGTGGCCGGCATCGTCGCCCTCCTGGCCGTGGCGCTGCTGCGTTCGGCCCGGCGTACCCAGCCCGCCCGCGTCAGCACCGAGGGTGCCGCGCAGATCAACCGGGTCGCCCTGCTCACCCTGCTCGAACCGCACCTGGGCCACCAGCTGGCGCAGCGCCTGGACGGCGAGGCGCGGCAACTGGCCATGCACCAGGTGGCCCCGGCCCTGCTGCTGGCCGGCGACCGCGCCCTGGCACTGGAAGCCCTCGCCGAGCTGAAGGCCGGCTACCGCCAGTCCGCCCTGGAATCCATGCTGGAGAACCTGCTGGAGACGGCCGACGCCCTCGCCGCCCTCGACCTGCTGGAAGCCAGCGCCAGCCCCCTGCCCGAAGCCCCGCTGCTGAGCATCCCGCTGATGGCCGCGGCCGGCCGCACGGAACAGGCCCGCCAGTTGCTCGACAGCGTCACCGCTGGCCAGGAAGGCCAGGTGGGCCAGGCCCTCTCCGCCCGCCAGAACCTGCTGCTGGCCGGCCTGCAACGCCAACTGGAACGCCCCGAGGCCGCCAGCCGCAGCCTGGAGCGCGCCCGCGCCATGCTCAACGTCCCGGTGCAGGAGGCCCCCGGCGACTTCCAGGCACTGCTGCGCGAATGCCTGGCCCAGGAACGCCTCGACCTGCTCGGCGAACTCGCCGTCGCCCCCGATGCACTCCTGGCCAACGACGCCGTCGCCCTGTTGCTGGAGAACAACCGCGAGGCCCAGGCCCTGGAGCTGCTCGCCCTCCCGGACATGCCCCTGCACGCCCTCGACTGGCACGGCATGCTGCGCCTGGCGCTGGACGGCGAACGCCCGCAACTGGCCGAACGCCTGCTGGCCCTGGCCCCGGAAGGAATGCAACAGGACCTGCTCGCCGACCTCATGGCCTGGCACGCCGGCCACGCCGACACCCCCCGTGCCGACGCCCTGCTGCGCGCCAGCGGCCTCGATGGCACCGCTGCCACCTGGCTGTGCCTTGAACTGGCGGGACGCTGCGCCGAGGCCCAGCCAGCCTGGAGCGCGGCGCTGCTGCACCAGGGGCTGGAAGCCATGGAGAGCGTGGACGACGAGAGCGACTGGATTCGCCTGCGCCTGCTGGCCCTGCGCAGCCGCCTGCAGGGCGACCAGGCCCGCGACCCGGTGCGGATGACCGCCGACCTGGAGGAATTCGACGCCCTGCGCCAGCAACTGGAGTGGGATGAACAGCTGGACCAGGCCTGCCACCTGGCCTGCCTGCAACACCGCCTGGGGCTGCAGGACGCGGCCCTGGACACCCTGGAAAAGGCCGTGGCGCTCTGGGAAGCGCAAGAGATCGACGACTCGGACGAACGCACCTGGTACCTGGAAGCGCTGGCCGAAACCGCCCTCACCCTGGACCAGGTCGAGCGAGCGACCGCCCTGCGCGATCGCCTGCTGGAACTGGACGGCGACAGCCGTGGCCTCGACGCCGCCCTGCTGCGCCAGCACATCGACCAGGGCCGTTATCCACAGGCCATCGCCCTGCTCGACCTGCGCAACCTGATGGCCCCCGAAAACCCCCTCGCCCGCCTGCGCCAGGCCATCGAACGCCTGCGCCCGGAAGCCCCGCAACGGGCCGATGAGCTGCAGCGGGAGCTGCTCGATGCCCTCGCCAACGGCGCCCTGGGAACCTAAGAGCCACGGAGCTGCACGCCGCATGGCGACCGAAGCCGCCCCTACGGGGCAAGGGACATGACCGCTGTGTAGGGGGGAGGTCGCTTTTTACCTCCACCCAGCGGAGTCGAGCCCGGCACGCCGGCAATGCCTGGGGCTGCGCATTGATGGGTTTCGCGGGGCTCTACCCATCCTACGAGTCTGAGGTTGCCCTACAGGGCAGCCACGTAACCCGACGCATGCGGCTCGAGCCTGTCTTCAACGCCGCGATGGCCAGGCAGCCGGTCTTTCAACTGCCCCGGGCGGGGCGGGTGGGAATGGCGGCGTGATAGTGCTCCACGCGATTGCGCCCCTGGTTCTTCGCCTCGTAGAGCGCCTTGTCCGCCAGCGACAGCAGGCGGTACAGCTCGTGCCCGGCCTGGGACGAGGTGGCGATGCCGATGCTCACGCTGAGCCGGCCCGGCCCGAGGAGGTCGCTCTCGGCGAATTCGCGGCGGATGCGCTCGGCCACCAGGGTGGCGGTGGCCGCATCGGCATCGCTCAGCAGGCAGGCGAACTCCTCGCCGCCGATCCGGCCGAACACATCGTGCTTGCGCATGCGTGCCGAGGTCACCGCACAGAAGCCCATCAGCACCTCGTCGCCGGCCGAATGGCCGAAGGTGTCGTTGAGCTGCTTGAAGTTGTCGAGGTCGCAGAGCAGCAGCGCCACCGACTCCTTGCGCGCCGCGCAGGCCTTGAGCAGCGCCTCGCCGGAGGTCATGAAGGCGCGGCGGTTGCCAATGCCGGTGAGCGGGTCGCTGAAGGCGGCGTGCTTGTACTGCAGCTCGGTGCGCTCCTTGACCATCGCCAGGGTGACGAAGGCCATGCCGATGGCGTAGAGCAGCGTCTCGAACACCATCACCGCGAAGAAACCGGTGCTCTGCCCGTCCACCGCGGCCTGGAACGGCACGCCCCGGTCCACCACCAGGCGCACGCCGTAGGTGACGAAGTGGATCAGGTGCAGCGCCAGCGCCGGCTTGATGGACACCTGCAGCGCGTGTCGCGCGCGCCACAGCTCCAGGCCGGCGAGCAGGGTGTAGCCCAGGGTCAGCGCCGTGCTGACGAAGACCCGAGCCGGCAGCGATTCATAGAAGGCCGGCACGGCGCAGAGCACGGCCCAGAGCAACGGCCCGGCGAGGATTCCCGGCAGGTGCGCGCGGCGCCCGGCGAACACGCGCATGGCCGTCCAGTTCATGGCGCAGCTGAACTGCAGCACGATATTGCCGAGCAGGATGGGCACCAGGTCGATGTTCATCCCGCGCAGGCTGCCGAGCACCGTGGCCAGCGCGCCGAGCAGCAGCATCAGGCTCAGGTAGCCGAGGGTGGGCTCGGGGCTGCCCCGGCGCCAGGCGCGGCCCGCCAGCAGGCCTAGGAGCATGAGGATGTAGACGTCGACCAGCACCAGCGTGGGGATGTTCAGCGCCATGACGCCACTCCATGGCGGACGATCGCCGCCCCGGAGAGGGTCGGCGGGCTGGAGTGACGAGCGAGGGCGTGCATGGTGATACCGGAAAGGGCAGCGAATGAAAATGTGACTCGCGTCGCACTTTACGCGTAACCGTGTGCGCCCGCCACGGCCTGCCGTCGGCCAATGGCCAGCCGCCATTCACAGCCGCATCAGCAAAGCCTCCAGGGCCACCTGGGGTTGCAGCGTCCATACCGCGTAGCTGAGCGGGATCATTTCCAGCCCGGCGCGCGCCAGCACCTGGTAGCGCTCCAGGTCGAAGACGTCCTCGCTGGCGCCGGGGTAGCCGATCAGGTCGATGGCCAGCACCCGCTCGCCGCGCTGGCAGAACAGGTCCAGGCAATGCCCGGCCACCGGATAGCCGGACCAGACGCGCACGCCCTGCGCCTGCAGCGCCGTCGCCACCTGCTGCTGGAAGGCGTCCACCGCCTGGCCGCCGCCGTCGCTGCCCGGCCCCTGCTCCAGGCGCTCCAGGTAACGGCGCAACAGGTGGCCCGGGGCGAGCTGCCGCTCGTCGCCGCTGAACAGCAGCATCTGGTGCTCGCGGGCACGGGTGATGGCGACGTTGAACATGTCCTCGCGGTTGAGGTAGTGCGCCGCCTGGGCGCCGGCACCGTCGATGGCGAAGCTGAGGATCATCAGGTCGCGCTCCTCGCCCTGGAAGCCGTAAGGCGTGGCCACGCGCACCCGGAACTGCGCCAGCAGCTCGCCCGGCAGGCGCTCGGCGAGCAGGCGCCGCAGGTGCTCCACCTGGTCGCGGAAGGGCGAGAGCAGGCCGACGCTGGGCTTGACCTGGCTGTCGCGGTAGCGGCCGACATGTTCCTCGAGCAGCTCCAGGGCGCGCTGCGCCTCCACCGGGTTGTGCCCGGCCGGCACGCGCCGGCCTTCCAGCCGGTGCAGGCTGAGGCTGTCGGCGGCGAGCTGCTCGGGGCGCTCCTTCATCACCCGGATACGGCCGTTGTAGAAGGTCTCGTTGCTGAAGCGGATCAGCGCCGGGCGGCCCCGGAAGTGCTCGTCGAGGAAGGTCAGCGCGCGCTGGCTGGCCAGGCGCTCCCCCACCAGGTCGAGCAGGCTGTTGTCGCGGTAGCTCCAGGCCTGCTGGTCGCTCTCCGGCAGCTCGGCACGCTGCAGCAGCTGGCGCTCCTGGGCGCGGGAGAGGAAGGACACATGGCGCAGCTGGCGGCTGTCGCCGGCCACCACCGCGCGCTTGCAGCGCTGCAGGGCCGGCAGCGCGCTGGCGATGTCGCACTGGGTGGCTTCGTCTATCACCAGCACGTCGAACAGCCCCTCGCGCAGCGGCAGCACCCTGTGCAGGTCGTCCAGGCTCACCACCCAGATGGGGAAGGCGGCGAGCAGGCGCGCCGGGTCGAGCTCGTCGAACAGCGACTGCTGGCGTTGCGAACTGCGTGCGCGGATCGCCTGGTTGTAGCGCACGAAGGTCTGCCGGTCGCTGTCCAGCAGCCGTTGCAGGCGTTCCACCCGCAGGCTGTCGATGTACTGCCGGCTGTGGGCCTCGCGGCGGCGCTGGCAGTCGCGCAGGTCGTCGAGTATCTGCCAGTGGCGCACGCTGCCGCGCACCCGTCGTTCGACCCAGGGCACCTGCAGCCAGCGTTGCCAGAAGGCCAGGGCGCCGCGTTCGGCACGCACCAGCAGGCCGCTCCAGCGCAAGGCCTGGCGGCTGCGCTTGTCGAAGGCCCGGGACAAGGCGGCCTCCTCGTCCAGCAGGTCCTTCAATGCACGCTGCTGGCGCGCCACCGCGCCCTCCTCCCGTGGCGGCAGCTCGCCCTGCAGCAGTTGGTCGAGGCGTGCACGCAGGGTGCGCAGCAGGGATTGCTCCTCCACCTGCAGCACGCCGTCGCGCAGGCCGAGGTCGTCGCGCAGTTTGTCGGCGATCACCGTGACCGCCTGCTGGCTGCGGCTGACCAGCAGCACGCTCTCGCCCTGCAGGTGGCGGTCCAGCGCCAGGGCCGCGAGGGTGTAGCTCTTGCCGGTGCCGGGCGGCCCGGCGACGAAGCTCAGGGGGTAGCGGGTGGCGTTGGCCAGGGCCTGGCGCTGGGCCAGGCTGAGAGAGGCCGGCAACGCCTCCGGGCGGCTGGGGGTGCCGAGGATCGTGCTCTCCTGGCTGACCGCCTCCTCGCCCAGCAGCTGCCGCAGTGCCGGCGAATGGTGCTCTGCGCCCTGCAGCAATTGCAGTTCATGGAGAATGCCGCGGCTGCCCGCGCCACGCTCGGCCAGGGCCACCAGGGCTGCGGCGCGCAGCGACAGGCGTTGTGCAGCCATGGCCTTCTTCAGGGTCGCGGCGCTCTCCAGCACGGGGAAGGCGCTGGCCGGCAGCACCTCGCCGACCACGGTGCAGCGTTGCAGCCAGGCCATCAGGTCGGCCAGGTAGTGATCGTCCAGCGCACCGCTGGGCAGCGGCAGGCTTTCCAGCCCCTGCTCGGCATCGGCCTTGAGCAACTGGCGCAACAGGCGGCGGTTGAGCTGGGGCTGGGCGAGGTCGATGGCCAGGCTCGGTGGCGCGCCTTCGCCGAGGCTTTCCAGGCGCGCCTCGAAATACACCAGCGGCGCGCAGTGGCGCACGGCCTTGCCCTCCGCATCGCTACGCCGCCCGCACACCGGCAGCACGCCGTAGATCAGCTGCAGCTCGCGCTGGTAGAGGTTCTGCTGCTGCAACAGGTGCTCGCCCAGCTCGGCCGACAGCGCGGCGAAGGGCATGGCGCCGCTGGCCAGCTCCTCACGCCCGTCCAGCCAGCCCCAGCGCTCGGCCTTGAAGGTGCCGACATCATCCAGTTGCAGTTCGCGGCTATCGGCCTGGTAGCAGGCGCGGTAGAAGGACAGGCGTTTCGCGATCGACGGCATGGGGCGTCCCGAGGCGGTTTCCAGCGGCGCATTGTGCCGGAATCAGGGGGGTGGGCTGAATCGGTTGGTGCGTGTTTTGGCGATGGGTTGGGGATTGGGGCGTTCGGGAGCAT
>NZ_QKRU01000130.1:0-7797 GCF_003234055.1 Pseudomonas sp. 57B-090624 | reverse complement strand
GGTCGGCGGCAGGTGCTCGCTCAGGTCCCAGATCTCCAGCATCTCGGCGTATTCGAGGGCATGGCTCGGGTCGGCTTCGATCCAGGCCTGGAACTGGGCACGCTCCTCATCCGTGCAATCCTCCGCGTGCAGGCGCATGCACCAGTGGGCGGCGACCTCGACCAGTGAGTCGCTTGAGCTTTGGGAGGAGGCGTTGTTCATCAGGATTACCGGTTATGCCTGAATTCGAGTTCTGTATTCACACGGTGGAGCGGCACGCTGAAATATGAATCTTGATGAGAATTATTATAAATTTAATAATTTCAGACTGCCAGCATCACCCAAAGGGTGTGTCTTGATCCAGCTCAAGTGTATGCGCCGCATTCGTCAGGCGCCGGGGAAGCGACTTGGAAATCTACTATCGGGAGCTGTTGCGTTTTCTCAGTGCGAAGCTGGGGGATCGGCAGGCAGCTGCGGATGTGGCGCATGACGCGTATTTGCGGGTGATGGAACGCGCGAGTCAAGAGCGGATCGATTCGCCTCGCGCGTTTCTCTACCGAACGGCGCTGAACCTGGTGATCGACGAACACCGCCGCAATGCGGTGCGGCGCAACGAGCCGCTGGAGGTGCTGGACGAGGAGGAGCGTTACCACGCCCCATCGCCGCACCGCTCCCTCGCTCAAAGCCAGCGCCTGGGCATGCTGCAGCGCGCCCTCGACGAGTTGCCGGCGCTGTGCCGCGACGCCTTCCTGCTGCGCAAGCTGGAGGGGCTTTCCCACGACGAGATCGCCGAGCGCCTGGGGATTTCCCGGCCCCTGGTGGAGAAGCACATCGTCAACGCCATGAAGCACTGCCGCCTGCGCATGCGTGAGTGGGAGGCGGCCTGATCGACCGGTGAGCGCAACGCCCGCTGGCTAAATTTCATTTCCCTGTCCTCGTTCCTAGTCAACAGGCGGCCATGCAGGGCCGTCATCGAACGGCAACCGTCGCCCGGACGGGCGCACCTCCAGAGGACACTGGACATGACTCAGCCCCTGAACACCGCACTCCACGACCTGATCGGCATCGGCTTCGGCCCCTCCAACCTGGCCCTGGCCATCGCCCTGCAGGAGCGTGCCCGCAAGCAGGGTGCGCTGGATGCCCTGTTCCTCGACAAGCAGGCCGACTACCGCTGGCACGGCAACACCCTGGTGACCCAGAGCGAGCTGCAGATTTCCTTCCTCAAGGACCTGGTGTCCCTGCGCAACCCCACCAGCCCCTATTCCTTCGTCAACTACCTGCACCAGCACGGCCGCCTGGTGGACTTCATCAACCTCGGCACCTTCTACCCGTGCCGCATGGAGTTCAACGACTACCTGCGCTGGGTGGCCGGGCAGTTCCAGGAGCAGAGCCGCTACGGCGAGGAAGTGCTGGCCATCGAGCCGGTGCTGGAGGGCCAGCGCGTCGAGGCGCTGCGGGTGATCTCCCGCGATGCCGGCGGCGAGACCCATGTCCGCGCCACCCGTTCTGTGGTGGTCAGCGCCGGTGGCACCGCGCGCATTCCCCAGGCCTTCCGCCATCTCAAGGACGATGCCCGGGTGTTCCACCACTCGCAGTACCTGGAGCGCATCGCCAGGCAGCCCTGCGTCGGCGGCAAGCCCATGCGCATCGCCATCATCGGCGGCGGGCAGAGCGCGGCCGAGGCCTTCATCGACCTCAACGACAGCTACCCCTCGGTGCAGGTGGACATGATCCTGCGCGGCTCGGCGCTCAAGCCGGCGGACGACAGCCCCTTCGTCAACGAAGTGTTCTCCCCCGAGTTCACCGACCTGATCTTCAACCAGACCGGTGCCGAGCGGGAGCGCTTCATCCGTGAGTACCACAACACCAACTACTCGGTGGTGGACATCGACCTGATCGAGCGCATCTACGGCATCTTCTACCGCCAGAAGGTCTCCGGCATCCAGCGCCACGCCTTCCACATCCTCAGCACCGTGGAGCGCGCCAATGCCGGCGCCGACGGCATCGAGCTGGTGCTGCGCAACAACGCCAGCGGCGAGCAGAGCGTGCAGCGCTACGACGCCGTGGTGCTCGCCACCGGCTACGAGCGCCAGGCCCATCGCCACCTGCTGGAGCCCCTGGCGCAGTGGATGGGCGACTTCGAAGTGGGCCGCGACTACCGCATCCGCACCGACGAGCGTTGCCAGGCGGCCGTCTACATGCAGGGCTTCTGCCAGGCCAGCCACGGCCTCAGCGACACCCTGCTGTCGGTGCTGCCGATCCGCGCCGACGAGATCGCCGCCTCGCTCTACGCCCACATCGAGCCGGGCGCTCGTGTCGAGCGCGGCCTCCAGCAGGCCCTCGCCGCCGCCAGTTGACCGCGTCGCCCGCGCCGGCCCCGCCGGCGCGGTTCCCCATCCCTTGCGAGTACTTCCGATGCCCATGCGCAGCCTTGCCGCCGGTGTCGCAGCGTTGTTGCTGTGCCCGGCCTTTTCCGTTCTGGCCGCTGCCCCGGCCGCCACGCCGCGAGACACCCTCATCCGCTGGACCGCCCACGGCGTCCCGCATATCCAGGCGGCGGACGAACGCGGCCTCGGCTATGGCATCGGCTATGCCTATGCCCGCGACAACGCCTGCCTGCTGGCCGAGGAGATCGTCACCGCCCGTGGCGAGCGCTCCCGCTGGTTCGGCGAGCAGGGCCAGTCCTCCGCCCACCTCGACAACCTGCCGTCCGACTTCTTCTTCGCCTGGCTCAACCAGCCGGCGTCGGTCGCCGCCTTCCGCCAGGCGCAGACCCGCGAGGTCGCCCAGCTGCTGGACGGCTACGCCGCCGGCTTCAACCGCTACCTGGAGGAGGCCGATGCGCGCACCACCCATTGCCTGGGCGAGGGCTGGCTGCGCCCCATCGATGCCGACGACCTGGTGCGCCTGACCCGGCGCCTGCTGGTGGAAGGCGGCGCCGGGCAGTTCGCCGAAGCGCTGATCGGTGCCGCGCCGCCCGGCGCCCGGCAGGCGCAGCTGGATTCCGGCTACACCGCGGCGCGCACCGAGGGCTTCCGCCTGGAGCGCGGCAGCAACGCCGTCGCCCTGGGCGGCAAGCGCAGCGCCGATGGGCGCGGCATGCTCCTGGCCAACCCGCACTTTCCCTGGAGCGGCGCACTGCGCTTCTGGCTGCTGCACCTGACCATCCCCGGCAAGCTCGACGTGATGGGCGCCGCGCTGCCCGGCCTGCCGGTTGTCAACATCGGTTTCGGCCAGCAGCTGGCCTGGACCCACACCGTCGACACCTCCGCGCACTTCACCCTCTACCGCCTGGAGCTCGACCCCAAGGACCCGACCCGTTACCGCGTCGACGGCCGTACCGAGAAGCTGAACAAGACCCGCCTGCAGGTGCAGGTGCGCGATGCCGCCGGCAAACTCTCGGTACGCAGCCATGACCTCTACGAATCGCGCTTCGGCCCGCTGCTCGTCTGGCCCGGCAAGCTGGAGTGGAGCAGCGGCGAAGCCTGGGCGCTGAAGGACGCCAACCTCGACAACACCCGCGTGCTGCAGCAGTGGTACGCGATCAACCAGGCCCGTGACGTCGACGCCCTGCGCGACGCGGTGACGACGATCCAGGGCATCCCCTGGGTCAACACCCTGGCCGCCGACGCCAGCGGCAAGGCCCTGTACATGAACCAGTCCGTGGTGCCGCACCTGCTGCCCGGGCAACTGGCCGAATGCGTGATCCCGCAGCTGGCCGCCGAAGGCCTGCCCGCCTTGCAGGGCAATACCAGCGCCTGCGAGTGGACCCGCGACGCCAGCGCCGCCCAACCGGGCATCACACCGGCGGCCCAGTTGCCGGTGCTGCAGCGCGAGGACTTCGTGCAGAACTCCAACGACAGCGCCTGGCTGAGCAACCCGGAGAGCCCGCTGGCCGGCTACTCGCCCCTGGTCAGCCGCGAAGGCCGCGAGCTGTCGCCGCGCGCGCGCTTCGCCCTGGGCCGCCTGCAGGGCGACGCGCCGCTCGGCGCCGACTTCCTCAAGGCGCTGGTCACCGACAACGAAGTGGCGCTGGCCACCGACCTGCTGCCCGGGCTGCTGGAACTGTGCCGGGCCGAGGCGGGCAACGCCGCCCTGGCCGCGCCCTGCAAGGCACTGGCGGCCTGGGACGGCAAGGCCAACCTCGACAGCGGCATCGGCTTCCTGCACTTCCAGCACTTCATGAAGGGCTTCGCCGAGATCGAGGACGGCTGGCGCGAGCCCTTCGACCCGCAACGCCCGACCGTGACCCCGCGCGGGCTGAACCCGGCGGCCAAGGGCAAGGTCATCCAGGCGCTGGTTGCCGCTGGTGAGGAAGTGGCCAAGGCCGGCATCCCCGAACAGGCCCGCTGGGGCGACATCCAGCGCTCGGGGGCCATCGGCATTCCCGGCGGCGACGGCCACTTCGGCGTCTACAACGCCATGCAGAGCGAACTGCAGGGTGATCACCTGGAAGTGGTCAGCGGCACCAGCTACCTGCAACTGGTGACCTTCGACGGCCAGGGCCCGCAGGCCCATGGGCTGCTGGCCTTCTCCCAGTCCAGCGAAGCCGGCTCGCCGCACCACAGCGACCAGACCGGGCTCTTCGCCCGCCAGCCATGGCAGAAGCTGCCCTTCAGCAACGCCGAGATCGAGGCCGACCCGGCGCTGGAGCGCAAGGTGTTGAAGGTGAAGTGAGCGGATTCCACCGCTCCGTAGCCCGGACTTCAGCCCGGGGTCGCCGGCGGCGGGGCGTTGCTTGGCGAATGAATGGGCTGTGTCTGCTCGAGCTGTTGTGGATTCAAAGCAAAGAGCTGTGCTTTCAGGGTCTTGCTGGGCGCCTGGTACCTCCACAGCATGGGTTTCGCTTCGCTCTACGCCATCCTACGAAGCGCTCGGTGCTCCGCCCTAGGGTGGATGGCGCTCTTTCCATCCACCAGCGGAGCCGCCGGGCAGCACGAAAGGTGGGCCGGTGAAGCCTGGTCCACCCTACGGGGCCTGTGCGCTAGCCCCAGTAGAACCCGGTGGTGTCCGGGAAGGCCGAGGTCAGGCCGGCACCGCCGGCGCCTTTCTTCTGGCCCTTGATACGCAGGCCGTTGGCGCGGCCTACCACGTAGTCGCCGTTCTCCACCGTCATGTCCGACAGCGGGCGCTTGAAGTCTGCCGGGGCGACCCAGGCCTTGCCGTTCGCCGCATTGACCTTGGCCGAGCCGTTATAGGTGTGCGCCGAGGTGCCGCTGGTGAGCGCACGTTCTATGGTCTTGATCAGCTCGTCCTTGGTGCCCGTGCCGGGGAACATCGACTTGCTGTTGTACGACTGGCCACTGAACTTGAAGGTGGCCACGTGGGGGTAAGGGCAGAGCAGGCGTTCCTCCAATTTCTTCTTCGCCCATTCCGTCAGGTCGGCCTTGTTCGCCTGGGGCACGGCGAGAATGGTGTACTCGGTGATCTTGCTCCTGATGTCCTGAACCGCATGACCGCCCGCGCCGTCGTTGGGCTCGATCACGTTGTTGGTGTGCTTGCCGGATTTGAAGATATGGCAGATCACGTCCTGGTCGAGGGTGTAGCGCTTTTTCATCGGCGTCCGGTTCCTTGCTGCGAGTGAGTGTGCGCAGCAAGGTTAGCAACGGATCGGTGATTGGAAAGGTGCCCGGATGAAAGGCCGACGTGTCTGGGGCGGGGTTCGCAGCGTGGGTCACTGCCCGGGGCTGGAGGCGCCCGGTGCACCGGATGAGCTGGCGGCCTGCGCCGTCGGGTAGATACGCACGCGATTGGCGCTGGCTCGTACGGTCCGGTGTTCGTGCAGGCTCTCCTTGTGGGCGTTCCCGTACACCGAGCTGAGCGCGCCGGTATAGCCGTAGACCTTGCATGCGGTGTAGCCGAGGTCGTAGAGCTCATCCGTCAGTGATTGGCTGAAGTTCTGCGCGCCCTCCGCGCTGTGGCAGTTGTAGCACTTGATGGTGCCGGCGAAACCCTTCGACAGGCCCATTTCCTGCAACCGCAGCGCCACCTCGTCGGCGTTGAGGATGAAGTACCTGGCGCGGCTGCCGGCGTAGTTCTCGTCCGTCACCTTGAGCAAGTGATTGGACTTGTCGAGGATCCGCTGCACGTTGAGCCGATTGCCTTTTTCATCGAGGGTGCAGTTGTCGAAGATGCCTCTCATGCCGGCCACCGAGTGGCCCCGGATGTAGATCTGGTCGTCCTCGCCGAGGCCCCTCAGCATCGGGCTGCCCATGGAGCCGGGGTAGTACCAGAGCTGGTAGATGTCGTGGCATTCGCCATCGAGCACGGAGGATCTCTTTCCCTGGTAGCTGTGGATCCAGCTGTTGTTCTTGCTGGTGTATGAAAGCCCCGGCCGGGTCCCGGGCTCGCCCCGGTTGTCCCGGAAGTTATTGGCGTCGGGCATGACGAAGGGCACGAAGAGTATGCGTTTGGCCATTGAAGCGATCCTCCTTCCTGGTGGACGGCAGACAACGGCCCGGGGGCGCTTGCCGGAATGGTCGGCGGACTGTGCCGCACGGGCGGGGCGGATCGCAAGAGGCGATGCAGGCTACCGGAAGAAAGGGCCAGCCGCGCAGGACTGGCCATGATCATCTAGACGCGAAAGCGAACGAAACATGGGCGGCACGCCAGGCCGCACCGTTGACTTCTGTTGAGCAAGCCCCGGGTCAGCGTCGAACTGTAGATCTCCATGGAGGGGGTCCCCGGGTTCCTGTCCCCCGTCTTCTCGATCAGGCCGTTGTTGATGAACGAGCCACCAATACTCGCGCCCCCGATCCAGACGTTGACGCCGGCGATGTCCCGGCTGATGAGTCGGCCGTTGTTGATGAAGTTCCCATCCACCCTCGAACCCGCTTCCAGGTACAGAGTGCCGTTGATGCCGAATACGCCGGCGCCCTCGATCAGCATGTTGGCGGTATTGGTCAGGTTGCCGCTCACGCTGCCGACGAGGTCCACCAATACCTCATGGCTGGCGTTGACGGTCCCGGTCAATGTCAGGTCGGTGTAGCTGGATGAGAGCGAGGCTGCTGGTGTCCAGCGTGGTCGCCAGCGCGCTAGCGGGAAGGGCGGCGAGCGTGATGGCTGTTGCCAGGTAATGACGTGCGAAAAGGGTCTGCATATTGCCTCCGTGCGTACAGGCAGGTTTGCCTGATGGGGCGGCAGACCAGGGTGGCAAGCTGGGTGGACTGAAGAGGCTGCGGCGCATTGGCGTGCAAAGAAGGAGGATCGTGTCGAGCGCCTCTTCCTCGCCTACACAGGGGCGAGGAAAGGCCGGGCCGAGGGCGCGTTAAATGGCCATTCAGGCCCTGAAGCGGCCCTCAATCCTCCGGCAGGTTGTTGAAGATCTTCTCCAGCGTGCCGTTGAGCTTGGTGATCTGCGCTTCGCTGAGGTCCTTGAAGCTGTTGGTGAAGATGTGCGCGGTGGTGACCTGGATCTGCTCGGCGGTGCGGCGGCCGGCTTCGGTGATGGACACCTGGGTGACGCGGCCGTCGTTGCTGCAGGGGTTGGTGTCCACCAGGCCGTCGGCCTTCATGCGGTAGACGATCTTGGTGACGGTGGAGAGCTTGGCGATGGCGTGTTCGGAGATTTCCGAGATGCTCGACTCGCCGTTCTCCTTGAGGATGAACAGGATGCGCCAGCGCGGGATGTCCATGTCGATCTTCTTCAGTGCCTTCTCCATGGCCATGGAGTAGCGGCCATGCACCCGTGCCAGCCAGTAGAAGGGGAAGTCCTCCTTGCGGAAGTTGTCGCTGGCGGGGTTGTAGCGGCTCTGGCGTTTTTTCGGGGTGGTCATGGTGACTGCGTGCTGCTGCGGGTGGGGTGGGGGTGATTTATAG
>NZ_QKRU01000129.1:0-8511 GCF_003234055.1 Pseudomonas sp. 57B-090624 | reverse complement strand
CCCAAGCCCCACGTGGCCTTCGCCGTTCTGGCGCGAAACCTGCTCCGCCCCCTGCATGGCGTCGGCACGTCCATCGCCCCGCCCCATCCAAGGAGGATCTCCATGAGCATCGAATTCTTCACCCGCCTGCCCCTGCACGGCGAAACCCAGTACCTGCCCGGCGACCCGCGCAACCGCGGCGACTGGCACCGGGGCGGCCCCAGCACCGGGGCGGTGTCCGGCTTCGCCGTCGGCGACCACTTCACCTACATCGACTACCTCGGCCAGATCGCCCGCGCCGCCGAGATCAATGGCTTCGGCGGCGCGCTGATGGTCAACGCCCCCACCGGCGAAGAGCCCTGGACCGTCTGCTCGCTGCTGGCCCGCGAGACCCGCACGCTGAAGTTCGTCACCGCCTTCCAGCCCTACCACTACACGCCCTGGGTCGCCGTGCAGCAGGCCGCCACCTACCAGCGCGCCACCGGCAACCGCCTGGTGTGGAACATCATCAACGGCGGCTCCGACGCCATCCAGCGCCAGGTCGGCGACTACAGCGGCCACGACGACCGCTATGCCCGCGCCACCGAGTTCATGGACGTGGTGCGCGGCTACTGGCACAACGAGAACTTCCACTACGACGGCACCTACTACAAGGCCGACGGCGGCGGCCTGCGCGGCCCGCTGAAAAAGGCCGAGCTGCCGCTGATCTGCACCGCCGGCTCGTCCATCCCGGCCCGCGAATTCGCCGCCAAGCACGCCGACTACTACCTGATGCGCGCCGAGCACCCGGACGAAGTCCGCGCGCTGATCTCCGACGTGCGCGAGCGCGCCCTGAAGTACGGCCGCCACGACATCCGCTTCGGCCTGTCCATCGACGTCATCACCCGCGAGACCGAGGACGAGGCCCGCGCCGAAGCCAAGCGCTTCTTCGACGAAGGCGTCGCCCGCGGCGCGGTCAAGGCGGTGGCCGCCCACGCCGGCCTGCGCACCGCGCGCAAGCTCAGCTACGAGCATGGCTACCAGGAGAAGACCGAGAACCCGGGCTACGAAGACTTCTTCATCCACCCCAACGTCTGGGCCGGCTTCGGCTACATCGGCATCCCCCCGGGCTGCGCCCTGGTCGGCAGCTACGCCAACGTCGTGGCACGCATCCGCGAGTACAACGAACTGGGTATCGATCTGTTCTTCCTCGCCGGCTACCCGCACCTGGAAGAGGCCTACCGCCTGGGCGAGCACGTGCTCCCGCACTTCCGTGGCGAGCGCGACGGTCTGGTGAAGAGCACCGACGCCCCCATCGAACTGCGCGCCGTCAACGGCGGCCCCGCCGGAGCCTGACGCCATGCCCGAGCAGCGCTTCCTGATCGACGCCACCCTCGCCCTGGTGCTGCTGCTCTACTGGCTGCCGCTGCTGGGCGCCGCCTGAAACCGAACCGGATCGAAGGAAAGAGTCGATGCACGATGAACTGACCCGCCGCCGCTTTCTCGGCGGCAGTCTGGCCCTCGGTGGCGGGCTGCTGCTGGGGGGCGGCCTGCTCGCCGGCTGCGACCAGCAGGCCCCCGGCACCCAAGCCGCCAACCCGCTCGTCCCGAGCCCTGGCGGGTGCCTGCGCCTGGGCATCATCGACGGCAACCAGAGCGGCAACCTCGACGCCCACAAGCCCATCGGCAGCGGCATCGTCCGAGGCTTCGCCCTCTACGCCAAGCTGTGGGAATGGGACGAGCAGATGCAGCCGCGCCTGGCCCTGGCCGAAGAGGCCGAGGTCAGCCCCGATGCCCGCACCTGGACCCTGCGCCTGCGCCAGGGCCTGGAGTTCCACCACGGCAAGACCATCGACGCCGACGACCTGATCTTCTCCGTGCGCCGCCTTACCGACCCGGAACTCGCCTCGCCCTACGCCGCGCTGCTGCACTGGGTGGACCGCGACAACCTGGTCAAGCTCGACGAGCGCACCATCCGCCTCAGCTTCAAGGAAGGCCGCGGCTTCTTCCCCCTGGCGGAAACCTGGGTCAACTTCGGCGGCATCGTCCCGGTGGACTACCACCCCGTCACCAACCCCGTCGGCGCCGGGCCCTACAAGCTGAAGAGCTTCACCCCCGGCCGGCGCTCGCTGTTCACCCGCTTCGACAACTACTACAAGAGCGGCAAGCCCTACGCCGACGAGCTGGAGATCATCGACTTCAAGGACCAGGTCTCGCGCCTCGCCGCCCTGCGCGCCGGGCAGATCGACATGGCCAACGGCCTGCCCAGCGAACAGCTCGACCTGCTGCGCAACGACCCGCGCATCAAGCTGGTGACCTCGGTCACCGGCAACTGGCTGTCCTTCGACATGAACACCGCCAAGGCGCCCTTCGACGACCCGCGCGTGCGCCAGGCCTTCCGCCTGCTGGCCGACCGCGAGGAACTGGTGCGGCGCGCCCTCAACGGCCAGGGCCGCGTCGCCAACGACCTCTACGCGCCCTTCGACCCCACCTTCAACCACGCCCTGGCGCCGCGCCCGCACGACCCGCAGCGTGCCCGCGAACTGCTGCGCGAAGCCGGGCACGAAAACCTCGAAGTGGAACTGGTCACCACCGTCGGCCCCGGCCTCGCCTCGGCCCTGGTGCTGGCCGAACAGGCCAAGCGCGTCGGCGTCACCCTCAAGGTGCGCCAGGTCGACCTCGCCACCTTCCAGGGGCCGCAGCGCACCGAATGGGCATTGAGCACCGGCGGCAGCATCGGCGCGCCCTTCCTCGCCAGCGGCATGCACAGCGACGCCCCCTTCGCCGTGGCCAACAAGACCAACTTCAACGACGCCGAGTTCTCCGAGCTGTTCCTCCAGGCCATGGCCCAGCCCGACCTGGAGAAGCGCAAGGCCCTGGTCCACCGTGCCCAGCAGGTCCAGTACGAGCGCGGCGGCCTGCTCATCTGGGGCTATGCCGACCTGCTCGACGGCTTTTCCACCCGGGTCGGCGGCGCCCACGAGGAGCAGACCCTGTTCAGCACCTGGCGCTTCGAAAGCCTCTGGCTGAACGGCACCGCCTGAGCCTCCGGAGTGCTGCCAGCCCAGCACTCCGGCAGCACCCGGCTGCGTACCTCCCAGCAACCCTTCCGTTGCATCCGGCCCTACGCGGAAACCCCGTCCGCGCGGGCCCCGTTCGCCTCGCGAAAATGCACTGGCCGCAAAAAATAAAATCATTATTTATCAATGATATAGAAGCCAAACACATGAATCGGGGCCGCACCGTCAACGACTGGCATGCCCCGTGCTGTATCCACCTCGATACATCCGATAACCAGAACCACCCGAGGTCGCCCAGGCGGCCTGCGACAGCACCTTCCGGGCCCCATGCCCGGGCTTTTCCACCCCTGCCTGAAACCCGTCAGCCCACTGGCACCTGTGTGTGGCCCACCCACGCGCAATGGAAATCACAGCCCGGAGAATCGCCCAGCATGTTCAGCCTCGCCCCACCGCCTGCCGTCGCCCTGCGCCGCAACACCCTGTCCCTGGCCATCCTGGCCCTGCTCTCCGCCACCGCCCTGGCCGAGGAAAAGCCCGCCGATCCCGAGGCCGAATCCACCCGGGAACAGGCGCAGCAGAAAAAGACCGACGCGCCCGTGCTCGGCGTCGTGCAGGTACAGGGCAAGCGCCTCGATGCCGCCACCTCGGTGGTGCCCGTGCGCGCGCCCAGCTCGGTGTACGGCGGCACCGCCGCCAGCGTGCTCGACACCCCGCGCTCGGTCACCCAGGTCAACGCCGAACAGCTCGCCAACGACCCCATCCGCAGCTCCGACGACCTGGTCAAGTACGCCCCCGGCATCACCCGTGGCGGCGGCCAGAACGCCGGCATCGCCCCGCAGTTCCGCGCACAGAACTCCGAAGTGTTCCAGGACGGCCAGCGTGCCTACGCCGTGCGCCACCCGGCCAACTTCAACGCCATCGAAGGCGCCGACATCGTCGCCGGCCCCTCCTCGGTGGTGTACGGCTCGGTCAGCGGCAGCGGCGGCTACGTCAACTACCTGAGCAAGAAGCCCGACTTCGACCAGTTCCGCACCCGCCTCAGCGGCCAGCTCGGCACCTGGGTGCCCGACGGCGAATCGCGCGACTCCACCCGCTTCACCGTCGACAACACCGGCCCCATCAGCGACGACCTCGCCTACCGCGTCAGCATCACCCGCCAACGCCAGGAGGATTACTACGACAACGTCGAGAACAACTTCGACGCCTTCTATGGCGCCTTCGCCTGGCGCGGCGACGGCATCCGAGTGGACTGGAACGCCGCCTACGACGACTACTACGACTGGAACATCACCCACGGCTGGAACCGCGCGACCCAGCAACTGGCCGACAGCGGCAAGTACTACGCCGGCCGTGCTACACCGATCATCCAGAACGGTGGCACCCTGTGGTCGCCGGTGTTCGAATCCGGCGCTGCCGACTCCGCCGTGCTCGGCTGGGTGCAGCGTCAGCGCAATGCCCAGGGCCAGTACGGCGTGGTCAACGGCAGCTTCCAGACCGCCTCCCCCAACACCCAGGCCAGCCCCGGCACCCTGCGCGGCTGGGTCTACGACCCCAGCCTGGCCGGCAACGGCCTGGTCTCCCTCGACCCGCAGAAAGGCCACCGCGCCGAAGACAAGAGCACTTCCACCCGCTTCACCACCCAGCTGCGCGCCGAACTCGACCTCAGCCCCAGCATCACCCTGGCCAACAGCGCCTTCTACCAGCGCTCCGAAGACACGGTCGACGCGGTCGGCGCCTTCCAGGTGCAATCGAAAGACAACATCTTCGACAACCGCTTCGAATTCCGCTCGCGCAACGAAACCAGCCTGTTCGGCCAGGTGCTGCGCGACGAGAGCAACAGGGGGCTGATCTACCGCCGCGAGAGCAACCAGTCGATCGCCGCCAACAACAGCTTCGGCTCCACCATCAACGCCTACGACCTGACCCAGGACCCGTCCACCAAGAACCCCGGCGATCTGCTCGGCCTCACCGGCACCAACCCCGCCGGCGGCAACGGCGCCTGGATCGGCCAGCCCGGCGTGCCGCAGTTCTCCAGCTACTACGGCTGGCTCAACCTCGCCGCCATGTACCCCGCCGGGCACGGCCTGTACGCCGAATCCCTGGCGCCCTACACCGCCGAAAGCGTGTGGACCACCAAGACCCTCTTCACCCAGCACAACCTGCGCTTCGCCGAGCGCTATGGCCTCAACATCGGCGCCAGCCGCAGCTGGATCGACGCGCGCATCGAGAACCCCTTCGTCCTGCGCGCCGGCACCGAGCGCCAGGA
The DNA here is from genome assembly GCF_003234055.1 of Pseudomonas sp. 57B-090624. Classification (NCBI taxonomy): domain Bacteria; kingdom Pseudomonadati; phylum Pseudomonadota; class Gammaproteobacteria; order Pseudomonadales; family Pseudomonadaceae; genus Pseudomonas; species Pseudomonas sp. 57B-090624. The sequence goes on along the minus strand of NZ_QKRU01000129.1, from coordinate 3,267 downwards.
CAGCGACAGCTACCGCCTGTTCTCCGTGCAGGTCAGCCCCTACATCAAGCCCACCGAGAACAGCACCCTCTACTACACCTTCGACCGCTCCCTGGCGGTCAACACCGGCTTCTTCTCCAACGGCATCGGCTGGGGCAGCGGCGCCGGCGCCAACCTGCTCAACCCGCTGTCGTTCGAAAGCCTCAGCGTGCTCCACGAAGTGGGCCTCAAGGTCGACGCCATCCCCGACCGCCTGTTCCTCTCCCTCGCCGCCTTCAAGCAGGCGCGTGACCAGTCGCCGGACAGCAACAACAACATCGCCCGCCTGATCATCAAGGGCGTCGAGGCCACCGCGCGCTATCAGCCGGACGAACACCTGCGCAGCGGGCTCAACCTCACCCGCCTCACCGCCTACAACGAATTCACCACCCAGACCGGCTTCGCCTCCGCCGGCTTCATCGCCGACAACGGCACCGTCTTCGGCGACAACAACGCCCTCAACCAGCGGCCCTCCGGGCGCTACGACGCCGTGCAGATCCCCGAGTACAGCGTCAGCGGCTTCGTCGACTACAGCTTCGACTCCGGCTTCGGCGCCGAGCTCTCCGGCTGGTGGACCAGCAGCTGGTACCTGAACCTCAGCAAGACGGTGAAGGTGCCCGACGAATACAACCTCGACCTCGCCCTCTACTACCGCCAGCCGCAGTGGAGCGCCACGGTGCGCGTGCTCAACCTCACCGACGAGCTGAACTTCGTCAGCGGCCTCGCCGGCTCCACCAACACCTTCCTGCAGCCCATGCCCGGCCGCAGCCTCATGGCCCAGGTGGACTACCAGTTCTGACCCCGCGCGGGCCTGGCCCGCGCAACCCTCAACCCGCAACGCAATCAAGGAGTGGACGATGTCCATCGAATTCGTCGGCATGATCTTCCCCCGCCAGTGGTCCGAAACACGCGGCCCGCGCACCGGGGACTTCGACCTGGAGTTTCTCCGCAACCACGCCCGCGCCCACGAGCACGCCGGCTTCGACCGGGTGCTCATCGCCAGCGGCCCGGGTAGCGCCGACAGCCTGCAGATCGCCGCCTACGCCGCCGCGCAGACCGAGCGCCTGGGCTTCATGATCGCCCACCGCCCGGCCCTCACCGCGCCCACCGTCGCCGCTCGCGCCTTCGCCACCCTCGACCACACCACCGGTGGCGGGCGCATCCGCCTGCACGCCATCACCGGCATCACCGCCGAGCCCCAGGAAGGCGACACCCTGCTGGACAAGACCGAGCGCTACAAACGCACCGACGAATACCTGGAGATCGTCCGCCGCACCTGGACCGCCGAAGAGCCCTTCGACTTCGACGGCAAATACTTCCAGATCAAGGGCGCCTTCAGCCCGGTCAAGCCGCTGCAGCAGCCGCACATCCCCATCTCCTTCGGCGGCTCCTCCGACATCGCCTACCAGATCGCGGTCAAGCACGCCGACCTCTACGCCCTCTGGGGCGAACCCCTGAGCGGCGTCGCCGAGCAGATCGCCAAGCTCAAGGCCGCCGCCAAGGCCGCTGGCGTCACCGCGCCCCGGGTCAGCCTCTCGGTGCGGCTGATCCTCGGTGCCACCGAAGAACTGGCCTGGCAGCGCGCCGAGCAGATCCTCGCGCAGATCAAGGCCAACCCGCAGTTCGCCGAAGGCAGCCCCTGGCAGAAGCGCATCAAGGGCACCGGCTCCGAACGCCTGCTCGCCGCCGCAGCCGCCGGCGACCGCCATGACCGCGCCCTGTGGATGCCAACCGCCACCGCCGTCGGCGCCTACGGCGACACCACCGCCCTGGTCGGCACCCCGGAAACCGTCGCCGAAGCGCTGCTGGACTACGTCGACCTCGGCATCACCACCTTCCTCAACCGCGGCTACGACCCCTACTTCGACACCGTCGACTACGGCCGCTGGATCATCCCCGCCGTCCGCGAAGAAGCCCGCCGCCGCGAACTGCAACGCCAGGCTGCAAGCGCATAACAAGGCAACAGAAAGAGATTCAGGGTGGACCACGCTTGGTCGGTCCACCCTTCGGGGTCATGCCGGACACTGTCACCTCCGCATCGATGGGTTTCGCTCCGCTCTACCCATCCTACGGTGGTGCCAGCGCAAGCCACGGTGATGATGGCTGTCCAGTGGGCACGAATTCACGCGCGATGCCCCACCACCAGCCACCCCGGACTCGCCCGAGGGGTAGGGTGGACCACGCTCCACCGGTCCACCCTCCGAGGTCATGCCGAACACCGCCGGTGGATGGAAAAAGCGCCATCCACCCTGCGCAGGGTGCTCCCCGGCGACCCGGCCTAGGCCGGTACGCTGCCGTAGCTCGGGGTGCGATACATCCACAATTCCGGGAGCACGGCCTGGGTGACCCAGCGCCGCAGGTTGCGGTTTTCCGGGTGGTAGCAATAGGTGAAGAGCAGGGCGTGCAGGCCGGATTCGCTCACCACGATTTCCTCTTCGAAGCCGCCATTGGCGGTGCGCAGGTGCACGCGCTGGCGCTGGTCGTCGCAGAGGTTGGCGAGCAGGCGCTCGTGAAGGTCGGTGTTGAGCAGGCGGCGCAGGTCGCGGGTGGAGAACCAGGCCTCGTGGCCGATGAGGAAGGCGCGCAGCTGGCGGCGGTAGCGCAGGAAGTGGCGCGGCGTGATCCGGGGAAGCGTCATGGCAATGCTCCGTCCATAGGGCTGGGGAGCCGCCACCGAATCCATGAAGGGTGGCGGACCGTGCGAGTGTGGAAGTACCGGGATGTTCCCAAGACCGGTCGGGCCGAAACCCGCTCGCACGGTCCGCCATAGACCGCCGACGCATACACGTCGCTATGGCGGGGGAACATCATCTGTTCGGGCTTCCACACCCGGTTGTGCCCCGAGGGGCACAACGGCGGGAACCCTAGCCAAGCCCCTTGTAGGCCGGCAATGCAGTTGCCACGTAGGAATTTTCAGGCGGCGCACGTGCAGGTTGGCACCGAGCGCAGCCCAACGGTGCGCGGTTTGACGTGCCGGGTGGAGTTTCCCCCGTAGGAGCGAATTCATTCGCGATGCCCCACCGCCAGCCGCCCCGGACCCGCCCGAGAGGTAGGGTGGACCACGCTCCACCGGTCCACCCTCCGAGGTCATGCCGCACGCCGCCGGTGGATGGAAAAAGCGCCATCCACCCTTGTATCTCGACTAATACCTCCACAGGGGTAATAGTCCCCGACTGATCATCGGGGGAGGGGCTGGAAGTCGTATCCACCCTTAGGCCGCGAGCCTGCAACGTAGATAGTGCTCCGCCC
>NZ_QKRU01000128.1:0-8600 GCF_003234055.1 Pseudomonas sp. 57B-090624 | reverse complement strand
GCTGCGCGAGGATGCGCCCCGCGCGCCCTCCCCCGCACCACGCCCCACGCAACCGCCCGTCGGTGAAAGCCCGCGCCCCAGCGAGCCTGTGGCTGCGCCACGCAGGGAGCCCGCGCTGTCGCTCGACGACGAAGCGGACGATGAACCGGTGCCGAGCCTCGGCCTCGCCGCCGACCGGGAAGCCCCCGAGCAAACCCCGCCGCCGCACGCAGCCCTCTCCGCTGCGGACGATGAAGACGAAGACCTCGATACGCCCGTCGCCCCGCCGGCCCGCAGCGCTCCGCGCAACGAGCCCGGCCTGCGCGGCAGCAACCTGCTGGACATCGACGACGAGCCGCTGCAACTCGACTGGCAGCAGCCGAAGAAGCCCTGGGGCCGCTGGATCGGCTGGGGCCTGCTAAACCTGCTGGGCGCCGTCGCCCTGGCCGGCCAGTACGTCTGGTACCACTTCGACGAACTGGCGCGCTCCGACCAGTACCGCCCCTGGTTCGAACAGCTGTGCCCGGAACTCGGCTGCCAGCTGCCGTCCAAGGTCGACATCGCGCTGATCAAGAGCAGCAACCTGGTGGTACGCAGCCACCCGGACTTCACCGGCGCACTGGTGGTGGATGCCATCCTCTACAACCGCGCGCCCTTCTCCCAGCCGTTCCCGCTCCTGGAATTGCGCTTCGCCGATATCAGCGGCCAACTGCTTGCCAGTCGTCGCTTCAAGCCGGGCGAGTACCTCGCCGGCGAGCTCGCCGGGCAGTCCGAAATGCCACCGCAGACGCCCATCCACATCTCCCTGGACATTCTCGATCCGGGCACCAAGGCCGTGAACTACAGTCTCAGCTTCCACTCTCCCGAGTGACCCGCCGGCGACGCCTCGACGTCGCCGGCACCGCCGCCAGAACCGCCGGCGATAAGCTCCCCACTGTTCAGAATTTGTTCAAAACGACCTTTATCCGGTCATCGAGAGCGGGTATCATGCCCACCCTTTTTCGAAGACCAAGATCCGGCCCCACAGGCAGGGAAGACCCATGTCGGCGGTACGCATCGGCCCATACGCACTACCCAATCAGGTGATACTCGCCCCCATGGCGGGCGTGACCGATCGTCCGTTTCGTCTGCTTTGCCGCCGCCTCGGCGCCGGCTTGGTAGTCTCCGAAATGGTCACCAGCGATGTGCGCCTGTGGAATAGCCGCAAGTCGAAACTGCGCCTGCTGCACGAAGGCGACCCGGAGCCGCGCTCGGTGCAGATCGCCGGTGGCGACCCGCAGATGCTGGCCGAGGCCGCCGTCGCCAATGTGGCGCTCGGTGCGCAGATCATCGACATCAACATGGGTTGCCCGGCGAAGAAGGTCTGCAACAAGGCCGCCGGTTCCGCGCTGATGAAGGACGAGGCCCTGGTGGCCGCGATCCTCGAAGCGGTGGTCGGCGCCGTGGACGTGCCGGTGACCCTGAAGATCCGCACCGGCTGGGACCGGGACAACAAGAACGGCATCGCCGTGGCAAGGATCGCCGAACAGTCGGGGATACAGGCGCTGGCCGTGCATGGCCGCACCCGTGCCGACCTGTACACCGGCGAGGCCGAGTACGACACCATCGCCGCGATCAAGCAGGCGGTGTCGATCCCGGTCTTCGCCAACGGCGACATCACTTCGCCACAGAAGGCCAGAGAGGTCCTCGACGCCACCGGCGCCGATGCCCTGCTGATCGGTCGAGCGGCCCAGGGGCGACCCTGGATATTCCGCGAGATCGCGCATTACCTGGAAACCGGCGAACTGCTGCCGGCGCCGGGCTTGAAGGAAATTGAACAGATCCTGCTGGAGCACCTGGCCGCATTGCACGCCTTCTATGGCGACCTGATGGGCGTACGCATCGCCCGCAAGCATGTCGGCTGGTATCTCGCAACCCTGCCGGGCGCCAGGGAGTTTCGCGCCCAGTTCAATCGTTTGGAGTCCACGGACGCGCAGTGCGCCAACGTTCGAGAGTTTTTCATCGAACGTCACAACGACGGAGAACAGGCCGCATGACGACGATGACCGAGAATTTTTTTGATGGGGCAACACCCGTGAGCGACAACGCCAACCTTAAACAGCACCTGACGACACCGACCGCCGAAGGCCAGACCTTGCGCGGCAGCGTCGAGAAGGCCCTGCACAACTATTTCGCCCATCTCGAGGGCGCCGCGGTCACGGATGTCTACAACCTGGTGCTCTCCGAAGTGGAAGCCCCGCTGCTGGAGTCCGTGATGAACTACGTGAAGGGCAACCAGACCAAGGCGTCCGAGATGCTCGGCCTGAACCGCGGCACCTTGCGCAAGAAGCTCAAGCAGTACGACCTCCTTTAAGAACAGCTGGAAGCTGAAGGCCTGAAGCTGGATGCACGTGGCTTCGGGCGTTTGACTTCAAGCGCTGAGCTTCAGGCTTCCGGCTTCACCACCGACATCCCCCTGCACGATGGCCTTCAGATGACCGACCAGACCACCCGCCTCCCCGTTCGCCGCGCGCTGATCAGCGTCTCCGACAAGACCGGCATCCTCGACTTCGCCCGCGAGCTCGTTGCCCTCAACGTTGAGATCCTCTCCACCGGCGGCACCTACAAGCTGCTGCGGGACAACGGCATCGCCGCCGTGGAAGTCGCCGACTACACCGGCTTCCCGGAAATGATGGACGGCCGCGTGAAGACCCTGCACCCGAAGATCCACGGCGGCATCCTCGGTCGCCGCGCGCTGGACGGTGCGGTCATGGACCAGCACGGCATCAAGCCGATCGACCTGGTGGCGGTCAACCTGTATCCCTTCGAAGCCACCGTCGCCAAGCCTGACTGCGACCTGGCCGACGCCATCGAGAACATCGACATCGGCGGCCCGACCATGGTCCGCAGCGCCGCCAAGAACCACAAGGACGTCGCCATCGTGGTCAACGCCAGCGACTACGCCGGCATCGTCGAGTCCCTCAAGGACGGCGGCCTGACCTACGCCCAGCGCTTCGACCTGGCCCTCAAGGCCTTCGAGCACACCTCGGCCTACGACGGCATGATCGCCAACTACCTGGGCACCATCGACCAGGCCCGCGACACCCTGTCCACCGAGGCACGCGGCGCCTTCCCGCGCACCTTCAACAGCCAGTTCGTCAAGGCCCAGGAAATGCGCTACGGCGAGAACCCGCACCAGAGCGCGGCGTTCTACGTGGAAGCGAAGAAGGGCGAAGCCAGCGTCTCCACCGCCGTCCAGCTGCAGGGCAAGGAACTGTCCTTCAACAACGTGGCCGACACCGACGCCGCCCTGGAATGCGTGAAGAGCTTCGTCAAGCCGGCCTGCGTCATCGTCAAGCACGCCAACCCCTGCGGCGTTGCCGTGGTTCCGGAGGACGAAGGCGGCATCCGCAAGGCCTACGACCTGGCCTACGCCACCGACACCGAGTCCGCCTTCGGCGGCATCATCGCCTTCAACCGCGAGCTGGATGGCGAGACCGCCAAGGCCATCGTCGAGCGCCAGTTCGTCGAAGTGATCATCGCCCCGAAAATCTCCGCCGCCGCCCGTGAAGTGGTGGCCGCCAAGGCCAACGTGCGCCTGCTGGAATGCGGCGAGTGGCCGGCCGAGCGCGCCCCGGGCTGGGACTTCAAGCGCGTCAACGGCGGCCTGCTGGTGCAGAGCCGCGACATCGGCATGATCGCGGCAAGCGACCTGAAGATCGTCACCCAGCGCGCCCCGAGCGAGCAGGAGATCCACGACCTGATCTTCGCCTGGAAAGTGGCCAAGTTCGTCAAATCCAACGCCATCGTCTACGCCAGGAACCGCCAGACCGTCGGCGTCGGCGCCGGCCAGATGAGCCGCGTCAACTCCGCCCGCATCGCCGCCATCAAGGCCGAGCATGCCGGTCTCGAGGTCAAGGGCGCGGTCATGGCCTCCGACGCCTTCTTCCCCTTCCGCGACGGCATCGACAACGCCGCCAAGGCCGGCATCACCGCCGTGATCCAGCCGGGTGGCTCCATGCGTGACAACGAAGTCATCGCCGCCGCCGACGAGGCCGGCATTGCGATGGTATTCACCGGCATGCGCCATTTCAGACACTAACAGCGAGCTGCAAGCCACAAGCTTCAGGCTGCAAGAGAAGCAGGATCCTGCCCGCTTTGACTTGTAGCTTGTAGCTTGAAGCTTGCCGCTCTCTCCGCAGGAGAGCTCCATGAACGTACTGATCATCGGCAGCGGCGGTCGTGAACACGCCCTGGCCTGGAAAGTGGCCCAGGACCCGCGCGTCGCCAAGGTCTTCGTCGCCCCGGGCAACGCCGGCACCGCCACCGAAGCCAAGTGCGAGAACGTCGCCATCGACGTGCTGGCCATCGAGCAACTGGCCGACTTCGCCGCTGCCAACGTGCAGCTGACCATCGTCGGCCCCGAGGCCCCGCTGGTCAAAGGCGTGGTCGACCTGTTCCGCGCCCGTGGCCTGGCCATCTTCGGCCCCACCGCCGGCGCCGCCCAGCTGGAAGGCTCCAAGGCCTTCACCAAGGATTTCCTCGCCCGCCACAAGATTCCCACCGCCGACTACCAGAACTTCACCGAAGTCGAGCCGGCCCTGGCCTATCTGCGCGAGAAGGGTGCCCCCATCGTGGTCAAGGCCGACGGCCTGGCCGCCGGCAAGGGCGTGATCGTCGCCATGACCCTGAGCGATGCCGAGGACGCCGTGCGTGACATGCTCTCCGGCAACGCCTTCGGCGACGCCGGTGCCCGCGTGGTGATCGAGGAGTTCCTCGACGGCGAGGAAGCCAGCTTCATCGTCATGGTCGACGGCCAGAACGTGCTGCCCATGGCCACCAGCCAGGACCACAAGCGCGTCGGCGACGCCGACACCGGCCCCAACACCGGCGGCATGGGCGCCTACTCCCCCGCCCCGGTGGTCACCCCCGCCGTGCACCAGCGCGTGATGGACGAGGTGATCTACCCCACCGTCCGCGGCATGGCCGAGGAAGGCAACGTCTACACCGGCTTCCTCTATGCCGGCCTGATGATCGACAAGAGCGGCGCGCCCAAGGTCATCGAGTTCAACTGCCGCTTCGGCGACCCGGAGACCCAGCCCATCATGGTGCGCCTGGAAAGCTCCCTGGTCCTGCTGGTCGAGGCCGCCCTGGCCAAGGCCCTGGACAAGGTCGAAGCCACCTGGGACCCGCGTCCCACCGTCGGCGTGGTCATCGCTGCGGGCGGCTACCCGGGCGACTACGCCAAGGGTGACGTCATCGAAGGCCTGGCCGACGCCGCCGCGCTGGACGGCAAGGTGTTCCACGCCGGCACCGCCCTCAAGGACGGCCAGGTGGTCACCGCCGGTGGCCGCGTGCTCTGCGCCACGGCGATCGGCCCGACCGTCTCCGAAGCCCAGCAGCAGGCCTACCGCCTGGCCGAGAAGATCAGCTGGAATGGCAGTTTCCATCGCACGGACATCGGCTACCGCGCCATCGCCCGCGAACGCGGCGAGGATTGAAGGTAAATAACCGGTAAACCTGCGGAAGAGGCGGCCATATGGCCGCCTTTGTCATATTCCGCAGGCCGGTGCTTGGCTATAATCCCGCCACTCACCCACGAAGGGACTTCGCCCGTGCGCCGGCTCAGGATTGCCATCGGTCTTAGCGTCAGCCTGCTGCTGACCCTGCTCTGCCTGCCCTCGGTGCAAGCCGGGGAGCGCGCGCACTGGAGCATGCTTCTCGACCCCACGGCCAGCCTGCAGCTCGAAGACATCCGCGCCCAGCAATCCGCCTCGCAGTTCACCCCCGTCGACCTTCAGCGCCTCTACACACCCGGCGGCACCAGCGCCCTCTGGCTGCACCACCGTCTGCAACCGGGCGATCACGAGCAGTTGCTGCGGGTCTTCGCGCCCTACCTGTCCCTGCTCGACCTGTACGTCGTCCGTGGCAACGAGATCATCGACCACACCCGCACCGGCAGCCGCCTGCCCTACAGCGACCGCCCGCTGCCCAGCCGTGACTTCCTCCTGCCGCTGCCCATGCGCAGCGAGCCCCTGGACCTGTACCTGCGGCTCGCCTCCGAGCACGCCCTGCGCCCGACCATCGCCCTGCAATCGGCCGTGGAAATGGCCGCCGATGACAGCCGCCCGCTGCTCTTCGGCCTGCTCATCGGCAGCCTGCTGATGCTCGTGGTGCACAACCTCCTGCGCTTCGGCTATGCCCGTGCCACCAGCGGCCTGTGGCTGGCCGCCACCCAGCTGTGCCTGGTGGGCACAGCGCTCAGCCTGCTGGGCATCAGCGCCCCCTGGCTGCGCGGCTGGCAGAGCGCGCAGCCGCAGATCGCCAACCTGTCGATGCTGCTGGCGATGCTGTGTGCCCTCGCCTTCACCGGCAGCTTCTTCCGCAAGGTGCGCCCCAGTACACCGCTCAACGGCATCCTCATCGGCGAGATGGTGCTCATCGGGGTCATCGGCATGCTGCTGATGATCGCCACCGACCTGATGTTCAACCAGCTGGTCTACGCCATGGCGGCGCTCACCGGCCTGAGCATCCTCGTCGTCTCCACGCACCACTGGCGTCGCGGCTACCGCCCGGCACGCATGTTCACCGTGGCGCTGCTGGTCTACTGCATCGCCTTCATCGGCGCCCTGCCGGCCCTGTTCGGCTACTGGTCGGTGCAGTCCGACTGGCTGGCCTTCGCCCTGCTGGGCGTGACCGCCATCAGCGGCGTGCTGATGAGCATCGCCATGAGCGAGCGCCAGCGGCGCATCCTCCTCGACGATTTCAGCGTCAGCCGCGAAGCCGCCGCCAGCTCCGCCGAGCTCAAGGCCAAGGGCGAGTTCCTGGCCAAGATCAGCCACGAGATCCGCACCCCCATGAACGGCGTGCTGGGCATGACCGAGCTGCTGCTCGGCACCCCGCTGTCGGCCAAGCAGCGCGACTACGTGCAGACCATCCACAGCTCCGGCAACGAGCTGCTCACCCTGATCAACGAGATCCTCGACATCTCCAAGCTCGAATCCGGGCAGATCGAGCTGGACGACGTGCAATTCGACCTCAACGCCCTGATCGACGACTGCCTGGACATCTTCCGCGCCAAGGCCGAGCAGCAGAAGGTCGAACTGATCAGCTTCATGCAGCCCCAGGTGCCGCGCGTCATCAGCGGCGACCCGACGCGCCTGCGCCAGGCCCTGCTGAGCCTGCTGGACAACGCCTTCAAGCAGACCGACGAGGGCGAGATCCTCCTCGTGGTGGCCCTGGACACCAGCGGCAACGAACCGCGCCTGCGCATCGCCGTGCAGGACAGCGGCCGCCCGCTCGAAGCCAGCGAGCGCGACGCCCTGCTCAACGCCGAGCTGCACAGCAAGGACTTCCTCTCCGCCACCAAGCTCGGCGGCCGCCTGGGCCTGATCATCGCCCGCCAGCTGGTGCGCCTGATGGACGGCGAGTTCGGCGTGCAGACCGGCGGCAACCAGGGCAGCACCCTGTGGCTGACCCTGCCGCTGGACAGCGAGCGCCTGGAACAACCCGCCTCCGACTTCGACGGCCCGCTGCAGGGCGCACGGCTGCTGGTGGTGGACGACAACGACACCTGCCGCAAGGTGTTGATGCAGCAGTGCAGCGCCTGGGGCCTGCACGTCAGCGCCGTGCCCTCCGGCAAGGAGGCCCTGGCCCTGCTGCGCACCAAGGCCCACCTGCGCGAGTACTTCGACGTGGTGCTGCTGGACCAGGACATGCCCGGCATGACCGGCATGCAGCTGGCCGCCAAGATCAAGGAAGACCCGAGCCTCAACCACGACATCCTGATCATCATGCTCACCGGCATCAGCAACGCGCCGAGCAAGATCATCGCCCGCAATGCCGGCATCAAGCGCATCCTCGCCAAGCCGGTGGCCGGCTACACCCTCAAGACCACCCTCGCCGACGAGCTCAACCAGCGCGCCGCCGGCGGCGCGGCGGCCCTGCCCGGCTCCCAGGTCAGCACCCCGCTCAACGTGCCCAACGACTTCCGCATCCTGGTGGCCGAGGACAACAGCATCTCCACCAAGGTCATCCGCGGCATGCTCAGCAAGCTCAACCTGCAGCCGGACACCGCCAGCAATGGCGAGGAAGCCCTCAGCGCGATGAAGAACCAGCAGTACGACCTGGTGCTGATGGACTGCGAGATGCCGGTGCTGGACGGCTTCTCCGCCACCGAGATGCTGCGCAACTGGGAAAGCGAGGAACAGCGCCCGCGCACCCCGGTGGTCGCCCTCACCGCGCACATCCTCACCGAACACAAGGAACGCGCCCGCCAGGCCGGCATGGACGGCCACATGGCCAAGCCGGTCGAACTGTCGCAACTGCGCGAGCTGATCGAACACTGGGTCGCCGAAAAGGAAATGCGCCGCCAGCACGAGCCCGACAGCGCGCTGCACTCCTGATCCCCCGTAGCCCGGGCTTCAGCCCGGGGCTCCGCCCGCGAATGAATTCGCTCCTACGAGAGCGGCGGCGCTGCGCACCGCTTGGCGACCGAAGTCGCCCCTACAAAGGCCTCACGCCCGCGCGCCGGACATGACCGCTGCGTAGGGTGGATGACGCTCTTTTCATCCCCCAGGCGGGGTCGTGCCTGGCATGCCGATGAGCCTGGGAGAGCGGTGGGCTGAAGCCCACCCTACGCC